>NZ_JBEXPJ010000055.1:0-46574 GCF_040611995.1 Lentzea sp. NPDC006480 | reverse complement strand
GGGCGCTTCTGTCGTTCCGGCAGGTGTGCGCGGAAACGGGCTGGGCCCTCCGCGGAGAGGCCCAGCCCCTTCCTTCACGCGGTGGGCCCCCAGCTAGCTGGAGCGGGGGCGGGTGTGCCATCTCAAGTGATCACCCCGAAATCTCCGGACCACGGCGGAAGCGTGAGCCGGTCAGGTCGGCTGGTCCTGACGCCCGATGGCGAAGGCCGGGTTGCCCTCGGAGTCCTCGCGCACGTCGAGGACCTTGTCCTCCAGGTACTGGGCGGCGGCCGGCTCCATGATGACCTTGGCGCCGGCGGGGGCCGGCACGACCTCGTCGCCGTCGACGGGCTCGCTCAGGGACAGTTCGAGCGCGGCCTGGCTGTTCTGCTCGACCGCGAGGGCGAAGCGCAGGCCGACGCCGTCGTCGGTGGCTGACTGCGACGTCAGCTCGTTGATGACCTCGGCGGCCATCGGCGTCACTTCGAGCATGTCGGCCCCTTCAGGCAGGAAACAAGAAACTCGTCCGGTGTTCCCTGGGCCGACCGGCCTAAACCGCTGTTCGGCGAAGTCGCAGGTAAATGGAACTACGCGACGCGGTGGGCCGGGCGTGTCACCTCGTTTCGGACGTGGCCGCACGCCGAGCAGACGCGGGGCACCGGGATCAGTTCGGCGACCAGCCGCCACGAGTCGGCGAACGACGGGGCCTCCTGGCCGGGGACCAGCAGGCTGTCGAGCGCCTCGACCCGGCGGCGGGCCTTCTCGCGGCTGCGTGCGACCGGGTCGCGGCGGTGGGCCAGGGCGCGCGACTCCGCCCGTGCGCGCTCGCCCTCGGACGTCAGAGCGCTCGACGAACGCCGGGCGTGCAGCAGGGCGTTGCGGCGGTTCACCCGGAACCACTCGCCCAGCGACATGCCGGCCAACGGCGGGCGGGCGAGGCGTGCGCCGTCGTCTGTCCACACCATCATCCGGGCGCGCAGGAACTCGTGCGCCACCTGCGAACGCGAGCGCGGGCGGCCCTGGCGGGTGCCGTCCGGGCGGGTGTCGATGGCGACCAGGACGGCGTCGACGCTCCAGCCCTGCTTGAACCACGGCTCCAGCGTGCGCCGGACCCAGCGGCGGTCCGCGTCCGGCCACGAGGCGCGCGTGACCAGCGACTCGACGGCGATGTCCACGTCGGCGTCAGTGGTAGGCACCACGCGGCCCGGCCAGCGACGGGGATCGATCTGCATCTTGACCTACCTCCTGCACCACAGACGAACACCTGTTCGACAGGATGCCACGGGGGTCTGACAAAAACCGCATACCCAGCCTTTGACCAGGGAAAACGTCACGCCACGAGCACAGCCGCGCCCGTCACGCGGCCCGCACGGAGGTCCGACAGCGCCAAGTTCGCGTCAGCCAGCGCATACGGCTGCACAGCCACTGACAGCCGATTCGACGCGCAGAACGACAGGAACTCGGCAGCGTCGGCACGGGTGTTCGCCGTGACCGACCGGATCTCCCGCTCCTGAAAAAGATGCCGCGAGTAGTTCAGAACCGGCACATCGGACAGGTGGATCCCGGCGATCGCCAACGTCCCACCCCGGTCCAACGCCTCCAACGCGGCCGGCACCAACGTCCCGACCGGCGCGAACAGCACCGCGGAGTCCAGCAGGACCGGAGGCGCGGCAGCAGCGGCCGAAGCAGCCCCCAACGACATCGCCAGCGCACGAGCAGCCTCGGACCGGGTCACGACATGCACCTCGTACCCACGCGCCACCGCGACCTGCAATGCCAGATGAGCCGACCCGCCGAACCCGTAGATCCCCAACCGCCCGCCGTCCGGAACGCGGGCACGCTGCAACGCCCGATATCCGATGATTCCGGCGCACAACAACGGCGCCACCGCCTCAGCCGAATACCCAACGGGCAGCCGCAACGCGTAGTCAGCCGGAACGACCGCATAAGACGCATATCCACCATCCGCGTCCCACCCGGTGTAAAGCGACGACGGACAGAGATTCTCGGCACCGCGCAGGCAAAACCGGCACGAACCACACGTGTGCCGCAACCAGGCGATCCCGACCCGTTCACCGACGACAAACCCGTCAGCGGCGACGACGACCTCACCCACGACCTGATGCCCCGGCACGACCGACGGGCGATGCACCGGCAGATCCCCGTCCACCACGTGCAGATCCGTCCGGCACACCCCACAAGCGAGCACCCGCACCAGCAACTCCCCCGGAGCGGGCGCGGGCACCGGCACGTCCACCAGCCGCAACGGCGTGGTCTGCCACGAAAGCATGATCTCCAGGTTAGCCTCCGAAAATGGCACACCACGAGCCTCACGACGAGGTCACCGGCGACCGGATGAACTGGCTCCGCGCGGGCGTTCTCGGCGCGAACGACGGCATCGTCTCCACCGCCAGTCTCGTCGTGGGCGTCGCGGGCGCCACCACCGACAGGGCTCAGATCCTGGTCGCGGGCCTGGCCGGACTCTTCGCGGGCGCGATGTCCATGGCCAGCGGCGAGTACGTCTCCGTGAGCAGCCAGCGCGACGCCGAACGCGCCCTCCTGGCCAAGGAACGCCGGGAGCTCCGCGAGATGCCGGAGGAGGAACTGCGGGAGCTCGCGGAGATCTACGAGAACAAGGGCCTGGACGCGGAAACGGCGCAAGAGGTCGCCAAGCAGCTCACCAAGCACGACGCCCTGGCCGCCCACGCCGAGGCCGAGCTGCACATCGACCCGGACGAGCTCACCAACCCGTGGGGCGCCGCCATCGCGAGCTTCATCAGCTTCACCATCGGTGCGCTCCTCCCCCTGGCCGCGATCGCCTTCACACCGGTCAGCCTCCGCGTCCCGGTCACCGTCGTCGTCGCGATCATCACCCTCGCCCTGACCGGTTTCGTCAGCGCGAGGCTCAGCGGCGCCGGGAAACGGCGGGCCGTCGTCCGCAACGTCGTGGGTGGACTGGTCGCCATGGGTGTCACGTACGGCATCGGCTCGCTCGTCGGCCAAAGCATCGGATAGCGCCGAACTGGGTACAGCAACGCCATGAGCGAAGACCGTGGCGCGTACATCTCCGAGGACAGTGACGACTTCGAGGCCCTCGACGAGGACAACATCACGCACGACCCGCTCGAGACCGAGCCGGAGGAGGGCTGGGCCGAGTCGAACAAGTACGGGATGACCGAGTACGAGCAGGCCCACCCGCGCCCGCTCGACGAACGCCTCAAGGAAGAACGTCCTGAGGAAGAACGTCCTGAGGAACGCGGCGAGGACGTCGAGACGGGTGCATGATCGAAGCATGAGCCTCGGCATCCCGGAGCGGATCACAGCGCTGCTGTTCGACCTCGACGGCGTGCTCACGAGCACGGCGGTCCTGCACCGCAAGGCGTGGAAGCAGACGTTCGAAGGCATGGGTCAGCCGTTCAGCGAGCAGGACTACCTCGCCTACGTCGACGGCAAGCCCCGCTACGACGGCGTCCGCAGCTTCCTCGCCTCGCGCGGCCTGACGCCGTCCGAGGAGGAGATCCGCCGCATCGGCGACCAGAAGAACGACCTGGTCAACCAGATCATCGACGAGGAGGGCATCACGCCCTACCCCGCGTCCGTCCGCTACCTCCAGGAAGCCCGCAAAGCAGGCATCCCCATCGGCGTCGTCACGTCATCGGCCAACGCCATGCGCGTGCTGCGCGCGGGCGACCTTCTGGACTACGTCGACGCACTGGTGGACGGCAACGTCATCACCGCGTCGAACCTGCAGGGCAAACCGGCGCCCGACTCGTTCCTCGAAGGCGCCAGGAGGCTCAAGACGGCACCGGAGCACGCAGCGGTGTTCGAAGACGCGCTCGCGGGCGTGAAAGCGGGGCGCGACGGCGGTTTCGGCTTCGTCGTGGGCGTCGACCGCGGCAACCAGAGGGAAGCTCTCAAGACCAATGGCGCCGACCAGGTCGTCAACGAGCTCGACGAGCTCCTCTCATGAGCTACACGATCGAACCGTGGGCACTGCGCTGGCAGGGCCTCGCCGTCGACCAGCTGCACCGCACCGAGTCCACGTTCGCGCTGGCCAACGGCCACATCGGGCTCAGAGGCACGCTCGACGAGGGCGAACCGAGAGGCTTGCCGGGCACCTACCTCAACGGCTTCTACGAGGAACACCAGCTGCCGTACGGGGAAGCGGGCTACGGCTACCCCGAGGCCGGCCAGACCGTCGTCAACGTGACCGACGGCAAGATCATCCGGTTGCTGGTCGAGGACGAGCCGCTGGACATGCGCTACGGCAACGCGATCGAGCACGAACGCGTCCTCGACTTCCGCTCCGGCACGCTGCGCCGCCGCACGGTCTGGGAGTCGCCGACCGGCCGCCGGGTGATCGTGCGCAGCGAACGGCTCGTGTCGTTCACGCAGCGCGCGGTCGCCGCCATCCGGTACGAGGTCGAGCCGATGGACGACGTGCAGCTCGTCGTCCAGTCCGACCTGCTCGCGAACGAGCCGATCATCCAGCGCACCAACGATCCGCGCGTCGCCGCAGCGCTGGACACCCCGCTGGTCAACGACTTCACCATGGCCGAGAAGATGCGGGCCGTGCTGTGCCACCACACCAAGGTGTCCGGCCTGCGGATGGCCGCCGCGATGGACCACGAGATCGAGATCGGCGATGGCCAGGAAAACGGCTACAGCGATCCCCGCACGGACATCCACGCCGAACCGGATCTTGCTCGGTTCACCGCAGCGGTCGACGTCAAGGCGGGCAGCTGTCTCAAGCTCACCAAGTACCTCGGCTACGGCTGGTCCGGAAAGCGTTCCACCCCAGCACTTCGAGCGCAGGTCGAGGCCGCGCTCGCCGGTGCCTGTCAGACCGGCTGGGACGGGCTGCTGAAGGAGCAACGGGAGTTCCTGGACGACTTCTGGCAGGTCGCGGACATCGAGATCGAGGGCGACGACGAGCTGCAGCAGGCGATCAGGTTCGCGTTGTTCCACATCCTGCAGGCCGGTGCCCGCGGGGAGTCCCGTGCCATTCCGGGCAAAGGCCTCACCGGACCCGGCTACGACGGCCACGCGTTCTGGGACACCGAGATGTTCGTGCTCCCGGTGCTCACCTACACGCTGCCGGACGCGGCCCGCGACGCGCTGCGGTGGCGTCACGCCACTCTGGACAAAGCTCGCGACCGTGCGAACGTGCTGGGGCTCAAGGGAGCCGCGTTCCCGTGGCGTTCGATCAACGGCGCCGAGTGCAGCGCCTACTGGCCGGCGGGCACGGCCGCGTTCCACGTCTCCGGTGACGTCGCCTACGCCACGCAGCAGTACCTCAACGCCACGAACGACGAGGACTTCGAACGTGACGAGGCGACCGAGATCCTGGTGGAGACGGCAAGGTTGTGGATGTCGCTCGGCCACCACGACCGGCACGACGGCTTCCGCATCGACGGCGTGACGGGGCCGGACGAGTACTCGGCGATCGTCGACAACAACGTCTACACCAACCTGATCGCCCAGCAGAACCTGCGTTCCGCCGCCCAGGCCGCGGAACGCCACCCGGACAAGGCTCAGGCGTCAGCTGAAGAGATCGCCGCGTGGCGTCGTGCCGCCGACTCCATGGCGATCCCGTACGACGAGATGCTGCAGGTGCACTCGCAGGCGGACAACTTCACCAGGCACGCGGAGTGGGACTTCGAGAACACCCCACCGGACAAGTACCCGCTGCTGCTGCACTTCCCGTACTTCGACCTGTACCGCCGTCAGGTCATCAAGCAGGCGGACCTCGTGCTGGCGATGCACGTGCGCGGTGACGTCTTCACGCCCGAGGAGAAGGCCCGCAACTTCGCCTACTACGAGGCACGCACCGTGCGCGACTCGTCGTTGTCGGCGGGCACGCAGGCCGTGCTGGCCGCGGAGGTCGGCCACCTGGACCTGGCGTTCGACTACCTCGTCGAGGCCGTCTACACCGACCTCCACGACCTGCACAGCAACGTCGACAACGGCCTGCACATGGCCTCGCTCGCGGGCGCGTGGATGGCGCTGGTGGCCGGGTTCGGCGGCATGCGCGACCACGGCGGCGAGCTGACCTTCGCGCCGCGGCTGCCGGGCGCGCTCACCCGGTTCTCGTTCCGGATGGCCTTCCAGGGCACCAGGATCGCGATCGACGTGTGCGAGACCGAGGCCACCTACCGGATCGTGGACGGCACCGAGTTCAGGACGAGCCACCACGGCGAGCCGATCACGATCACGGCGGACACCCCGGTGACCATGCCGATCCCGAAGGCTCCCGAGCTCGAACGGCCGCCTTCACCGTCCGGCCGGGAGCCGCGCAGGCACTAGGCGAGGCGGGAGACCTGGTAGTGCGCTATCAGGTCTCCCTTGATCAGCACACTCAGCTTCACGGTGATCGTCGGGCGATCGACGAACGAGAAATCGACGTCCAAATAGCCGAGTGTCAGATCGTCGGCGAGCTCCCGCGTTTCCAGTACCTCGTACTCGGCCTTCATGCCGATGGGCTGCGAATCGTAGTACTCGGCGACCGCTTTTCTGCCCACGCCGTACGGGTGCAGACCCTGGAAAATGGCGTCCTCGGTGAAGTTCGACGCCACGCGCTCGGGTTCGTGCGCGTCGACGGCGTCCTTCCACCGGTTCATGACCTGTTCGATGCTCATGATCAGTGCCCCGCGCTCTGGCCGCCGTCGACGTGCAGGATCTCGCCCGTGACGAAGCCGGCCTGTTCCAGGAAGGTGATCGCGTCGACGACGTCGGAGATCTCGCCGAGCCGGCCGACCGGGTGCAGCCCGGCCAGGGTCTCGTGGGTCTCGGGCGCGTGCATCGGCGTGCGGATGATGCCGAGCGCGACCGTGTTGAAGCGGATGTCCTTCGTCGCGTACTCGATCGCCAGCGACTTCGTGACGGCGTTCAGACCGCCCTTGGTCAGCGACGCGAGCGCCGACGGCACAGTGGACAGCGCGTGGTCGACGAGCGTCGTCGACACGTTCACCACGTGCCCGCCGTTCATGGCGCCGACCGCGCTGCGGGTGATGTCGAAGAACCCGAGCAGGTTCGTGCCGATGACGTTCGCGAAGTCCTCGTCGGTGTACTCGGTGAACGGCTTGGCGACGAAGATCCCGGCGTTGTTGACGAGCGTGTCGACGCGGCCGAACCGCGCAAGCGCTTCGCTCACGACCCGCGCGCCCTCGCCGGGCTTCGACAGGTCCGCCCGGATCGCCAGCACCTCGGGATCATCCGAGGCTTCGATCGACCGCGAGACCGCCACGACCGAATAACCGAGCTTTCGATAAGCCGGGACGAGTGCCTCACCGATTCCCTGCGACGCTCCCGTGATCACGGCCACCTTGTTCGTCATTTCCCTGGCTCACTTTCGAAGGAGAAGAAGTGGAACTGACAGCCACAACTCCCCGCGCTTCCGGTTGATTTCCCGGAATTGCGACTCGTTTTCTCCTTCGTGGGAGGCTCAGCCTTCCACCGCACGCCAGGGGTCGTCCGCGGGCAGCCAGACACCCTCGCGGTGCAGCCCGAGGTCGCCCACCTGCCGCGTGATGGCCTCGGCGGCCGCCAGCACGCCCGTCCGCACCTCGTCGGCGCGCCGCACCAGCGACCACGTCCACAGCACCTCGGGGTCGATCACCGGCCGCTGCACGAGATCCGGTGGCAGCGGCGAGGTCTGGCCCTTCGGCGAGTTCAGCACCGGCGTCGTGCACGACCGGACGTGGTCGAAGAACGCGGGCCCGGTGATCGCCCCGTTGTGGATGCGCACCACTCGCGCGCCGGTGTCCCGGGCGAACTCCTCGGCGTACTCGTTCCACGACTGCCACGACGTGACGTCGTCGTCGACCAGCACCGCGATGTCCTTGGCGCGCACCGGACTCGTGTCGGTGCCCACCGACACCGCGTAGAGCCGGTCAGCGCCGAGCAGCTGCGCGCTCAGGCCGAGTTGACCGATGTCCTCGTTGCGAATCCAGCACACGGCCAGGTCGAGGCTGCCGTCCGCGACCCGTGCGGCTTGCGCGTGCGACGGGACGACCCACGCGTCGATGTAGAGCTGCGCGACACCGGCCGTGCGCGCACCCAGGTCAGGTGGCAGCCAGTTCACGTACCCGAGCCGCACGGGCTGCGAGCCGGACAACTGCTGCGCGTGCCGTTGCAGCGCGTCGGCCCGTTCCAGCAACGCCCGCACCTCGGGGACCAGCGTGGCTCCAGCAGAGGTCAACGCGACCGTGCGGCGGTCGCGGGCGAACAGCGGCACGCCGAGGTCCCGTTCGAGCGCCTTGATCTGCTGCGACAGCGATGGTCCCGCGATCAGCAGGCGCGCCGCGGCCCGGCCGAAGTGAAGCTCCTCGGCAACCGCGAGAAAGTACCGGAGCTGACGCAGTTCCACGCTCAGCATCCTAGGAGGTTCAGGCTCTCACGCAGGAGAAAGCCGGTCGTGGCGCTTCACACGCGCGCAGTCGCACGATGGGTGCCATGAGAGAGTTCATCGTCGAGATCACCACCACGATCCCCGGCGGCACCAGCCAGTCCGAAGTGGACTCACTGCGCGCGCTGGAAGCCGTCCGAGCCAAGGAACTCGCGGCGAACGGCAACCTCGTGCGGCTGTGGCGCCCGATCGGCGAGATGCGCAGCATCGGCCTGTGGCAGGCCGACGACGAGGACGACCTGCACGCGAACGTCCTCGGCACGCTCCCGCTGAGCCCGTGGATGGCTTTCCAGGTCACCGCCGTGCAGCCCCACCCGAACGACCCGGGCCGTTCGTGAGCGCCCGCCAGGCCGCTGCGGCACTCGCGGCGTCCATGGGGATCGGGCGGTTCGTCTACACGCCGATCCTGCCCCTGATGACCGCTCAGGCCGGGCTCAGCGCCACCGGAGCCGCGAGCCTGGCCACCGCCAACTACCTGGGCTACTTCGTCGGCGCGCTCGCCACGATCGTGCGGGCGCCTTCACGGGCGACGAACCGTGTCGCCCTCGTGCTGCTCGTGGCCACACTCGCCGTCATGCCGCTCACGCACAGCTTCGCCGCGTGGTTCGTGCTGCGCCTGCTGGCCGGGGTCGCGAGCGCGCTGGTGTTCGTGGCGGCGGTGAACGCGGGACCGGGCTGGGGCTTGAGCGGAGTCGGGGTCGGTATCGCGCTGTCCGGGCTGATCGTGCTGGCGCACGCCGAGTGGAGGTTCGCCTGGTGGGTGGCGGCGGCCTCGTCCGTCCTGCTCACCGCCTCGGCCTGGTCGCTGCAACCGAGGAACCCGCAACCACCGCCCCCCGCCTCCAGGACAAAGGGCTTCGGCGCGCTGTTCACCAGCTACACCCTCGAAGGCGTCGGCTACATCATCGCCGGCACGTTCCTGGTCGCCGCGATCAGCGGTCCCCTCGGCAGCGCCGCCTGGATCCTCGTCGGCGTCTCAGCGGCTCTCTCGGTGACGACCCGCGTCCGGAATCTGCCGCTGCTGCTGGCGGTCCAAGCCGTGGGCATCGCCCTTCCCGCGCTGTTCGGCGGCACCGCGGCGGCCCTGATCGCCGTGATCCTCTTCGGAGGCACGTTCCTGATGATCGCGGCCGCGTCGTTCAAGCTCGGCGCCGACCTCGGTTTCCCGCGCGCGGCCGCCGTCCTCACGACCGGCTACTCAGCGGGCCAGATCATCGGCCCGCTCATCGCCACTCCCCTGCTCCACCACGGCTACCGGCACGCCCTCCTGCTGGCCGCCGCGGTCGTGGCGCTGGCCGCACTCACAGCTCCAGCACTACCTTCACGTCGCCGGGCCGGGTCTCGAACGCCTCCGCACAGGACTCCAGCGGAACTCGTCGAGTGATCAACGACGACACCCACGCGTCGTCCGCCCGATCCAGCACCGCCGCGGCCTCCTGGTAGTGCCGCACGTTCGAGTTGACCGTCCCGAACACGATCCCGTTGCGCAGCACCAGGTCCCGGTTGGCTTGTCCGATGTCGACGGGCACCACCTCGGTGGAGGGCACGCCGGTCAGGCACACGAGCTCCCGTCCGAGCAGCTGCGCGACCAGCTTCGGAGCGCCGGTCGCCTCGATGACGACCTGGTGGTCAGGAAGCTCGCGGTGATAGGTCGCGCCCAGCGACTCGACCAGATCAGGCTTCGGACCATCGGACGCCAGATCGTGGACGTGCACGTCCAACCCGCGCTGCACTCCGATCAACGCCGCCAGCAGCCCGATCGGCCCGGCACCCGTGATCAGCACGCTCTCGAAGGGGAAGAGCGCGAGCTGATCCAGCCGTTCCCAAGCCTTCACGACCACTGACAACGGCTCGACGAGCACACCTGTCGACGAGCTGACACCAACGGCATAAGCGGCCGGAACCGTCCACAACGTCGAGCCGTACCCGTCGAGCCCGGTGATCCCGCGCTCGGTGTACTGCCCGTTGCGGCACATGTCGAACTCCCCGCGCGCACACGCCACGCAGGGCACCGGGTCAGGCCGTCGCACCACGCCGGCCACCAGCGAGCCGGGCGCGAACCCCGGCCCGCTGATCACCCGGCCCAGCGACTCGTGCCCGATCACCAGAGTTCCGCCAGTGCCGAACTCGCCGCGCACGATCTCGCGGTCCGTCCCGCAGATTCCGATCGCCAGGCCCTCCACCAGGAGGTCCTCAGGTCCCGGCACGGGATCAGGTAGTTCGGAGATCGACAAAGATCCCGCTCGTGCAAGATCAACCGTCAGCGCGCGCATGAAGACCATTCTTGACACATCAACACCTTCACGCTGAGTATGAGAGCGCTCTCACGACACCCTGTCTCAGTGAGGAGATAGTCGATGCGCAAGCTCCTGCTGCTCGCGGCATCGGCCCTACTAGGGCTGACAACGATGTCCGCACCTGTGCAAGCTGCTCCACCGAACCTGCTCCCGCTCACCGTCACGAACAACTCCGGCCGTGGCGACGCCGTGTTCCTGTACATCACCGGCGAGATGAACGGCAGGCTCGGCTACGTCAACGCGAACGGCCAGTTCACCGCCTGGTCCGGCGGCGCGGTCCCACCCGTGCCCGCGCCGGACGTCTCGATCCCGGGTCCTGCCAACGGCGGTAGCAGGACCCTGCAGATCCCGATCAACCTCGCGGGTGGCCGGCTCTACATGTCCTTCCGGGACAAGCTGAAGTTCGGTCTCGTCCCCAACGGCCTGGTGCAGCCGGCGCCGTGGGCGGGCGGCGACCCGAACCGCGACATCCTGTTCGACTGGAGCGAGTTCACCTACAACGGCGGCGGGTTGTGGTTGAACAGCTCGCAGGTCGACATGTTCAGCGTGCCGCACGCGGTCGAGGCGACGTCACAGGCCGGTGCCACCAAGAAGACCGGCCAGCTGGTCGCGGGCGGTCGCAACCGCGTCTTCGACCAGCACCAGCAGCTCGGCGGCGACTGGGCGCGGCTGGTCTACACGCGGGGCGACGGCACGCGGTTGCGCGTCCTGAACCCCAGCAAGGGTCTCGACGCGGGCGTGTTCTCCAGCTCGTACTTCTCCAGCTACGTCAGCAGCACCTGGGCGACCTACCAGAACACGCCGCTGACCGTGGTGCCGTTCCAGAACGAGCCGAACCGCAAGTTCACCGGCCGCACCAGCGGCGGGGTCCTGAACTTCACCAACACGGCCGGCCAGCAGGTCGCGTCGTTCCAGCAGCCGTCGACGCGGGACGTCTTCAACTGCGACGGCCGGCTCGCGGCTCCGAACAACGACGTCGGCGCGATCTCGCGGTCGCTGTGCGCGGCGCTGAACCGCTCGACGCTCGGCTTCATCCACACCCAGCCGACCTACGACGCGAGCCAGTTCTACACGCGCTCGATCACGAACCACTACTCGCGGATCGTGCACGCCAACATGGTCGACGGGAAGGCGTACGGGTTCGCGTTCGATGACGTCGGCGCCTTCGAGTCACTTGTCCACGAACCGAACCCGCGTTCGGCAAAAATCACCCTGACAGCATTCTGAGCCGAAACGTTCTTGCTTTTGATCGACTTTCACTCCACTGTGTGAGACGCCGTCGCCGCGGCTCTCACACAGTGGAGTCGTTGTGTGCGTAGGGGTCTTGCTGGTCGAAGACGACGAGCGAATCCGGCAGGCGCTGAGCCTCGCCTTGTCCGACGAGGGTTTCACCGTTGACGAGGCTTCTTCGGGTGAAGACGCGTTACGACGTCTGGAGACAGAGTCGTTCGACGTGATGCTGGTCGACCTGACCCTGCCCGGCGTCGACGGCCTGGAGGTCGTGCGCACCCTCAGAGCCCGCGGTGACCTGCCGATAATCGTCGTGACAGCGCGAACCGACGCCCGTGACGTGATCGCCGGGCTGGAGGCGGGCGCGGACGACTACGTCACGAAACCGTTGATGGCCAGCGTTCTCGCGGCCCGCATCCGCGCCTTGTTGCGCAGACGCGGACCCGGCCGGGAAGCCGTTCGAATCGGCGATCTGGAAATCCGTCCGCAGGAAGGTCTTGTGCACCGTGCGGGTGAACGCGTTCATCTGACCCGCACGGAATTCCGGCTGCTGCTGGAACTCGCTGGTGCGGGCGGCCGAAT
The DNA here is from genome assembly GCF_040611995.1 of Lentzea sp. NPDC006480. Lineage (NCBI taxonomy): Bacteria > Bacillati > Actinomycetota > Actinomycetes > Pseudonocardiales > Pseudonocardiaceae > Lentzea > Lentzea sp. NPDC006480. The sequence goes on along the minus strand of NZ_JBEXPJ010000055.1, from coordinate 34,079 downwards.
CGTCACCAGGGAACAGTTGCTGCAAAAGGTTTGGGGATATGACTACTTTGGTGACACCCGTCTGCTCGACGTGCACATAAGAAGACTGCGCCGCAAGGTCGAGGCCAACCCGGACGACCCGGCGCTGGTGCTGACCGTGCGCGGCACCGGGTATCGGATGCGGTCGTGAAACTCTCGCTGCGCTGCCGCGTCACCCTCTCGTTCGGCTCGGGCCTGCTGCTCGTGACGAGCGTGCTGGCGTTCGCGACCTGGAACCTCGCCTCCGGTTACATGCTGCGGCAACGGGAAGCCAGCGCCGCGCGGCAGGCAGAGGTCAACGTGCGGCTGGTCGAGAAGTCGCTGGCCTCGCCCGGCCTCGACGAGCTGCTGGCCGGGCTCACCACCGGCCCGGACTCGACCATTCTCGTGCTCAGCCCGGAACGGCTGGTGACGGCGGGCCGCAAGGTCGAGCCGTCCGAGCTGCCCGCCGACCTGGTGGAGCATCCCCCGGGCCGGGCTCGGCTGACGGTGGCCGGGCTGGAGGTCATCGCGGTGACGCGGCCGGTGGCGGGCGGCTCGGTCTACGTGGAGCTGTTCCCGTTGCAGCAGCTGGACCGGACGTTCGGCTTCCTCAGCGCGGTGCTGATCGCGGGCACGATCGGGTCCGCGCTGCTCGGCGCGGCACTGGGCTCGTGGGCGTCGAAGCGGGCGCTGAAACCGCTGGCGGAGCTGAACTCCGCCGCCGGGCGGATCGCCGGTGGTGATCTCCGCGCCCGGCTGCCCGACCAGGACGACCCGGATCTGGCCGCACTGGCGGCCAAGTTCAACTCGACCGCTCACGCCCTGGAGCAACGGGCGTTGCGCGATGCCCGGTTCGCGTCGGACGTGTCGCACGAGCTGCGCTCACCGTTGACGACGATGGTGAACGCGGGCGCGGTGCTGCGGCGTCGTCGCGAGCACCTGCCGGGCACCGCCGGAACTGCTCTGGAACTGCTCACCTCGGAGGTGGACCGGTTCGCCCGGATGGTCGTGGACCTGCTGGAGATCTCGCGCGCCGACCAGACCGACGACTACGAGCCCGAGGAACTCGACCTGAGTGCGTTGGTGCAGCACGTGATCGCGTCCCGCTGGCGCGCCGTGCCGGTGTCGGCGTCGCCGGTGACGGTGCGGGGCGACCGGCGGCGGCTCGACCGCGTGCTGGCGAACCTGATGGAGAACGCCGAACGGCACGCGGACGGCGCGATCTTCGTGTCGGTGCGCCAGTACGGCTCCGTGGCCCGGATCGAGGTGGAGGACGACGGGCCCGGCGTGCCGGAAGCGTTGCGGGAGCAGATCTTCGAACGGTTCGCGCGCGGCAGGCCCGGCAGCCGCGGTGACGACACCGGCAGCGGGCTCGGGCTCGCGCTGGTCCGCGAGCACGTGCACCGTCACCACGGCCGGGTCTGGGTGGAGGACCGCTTCCCGCGTGGCGCGCGGTTCGTGGTGGAGCTGCCGGCGACCTGAACCACTCACACGAGTGGTTGCGTTGACCGCTGTGCGCGGACCTGCCCAGGTTCGTCCACAGAGGTCGGCGAGGCGGAGTTCACCACCGGGCCGAACGGGCCTTCCGCGGTCAAGAACCCGGAGCCGGGCAACTGGTCCTCCCCCGCCTGCCAGAGGCGTGTTGCGCGGCTATGTTGGGCGCATGGGGGACGACTTCGAGGACGACTGGTCCACGCAAACCGTGTCGATCAAGGTGGACTCCGACCTCGCCACGGCCGTGCGGCTGGTCGGGGAACGGCTCGGCATCCGGCTGGTCGAGAACGAGTACGGGCAGTTCCGCGGCCCGGACGCGTCCGGCGCGACAGTCACCGTGTTCGCGAATGACCGGGAGATTCCCGACTTCCTGACCGACGAGCAGAAGGCGTCGACGCGGGAGTCCAACGGACCGCAGCCGTCGTCGATCTACGTGCCGCACACCGCCGTTGGCCGTGAGATCGTCGAGGCGCTGTCCGGCCCGCCGTTCCGGCTGAGCTTCCTCATGCCGCGCGCGACCGCGGCGGATCTGCGCCGAGAGGCCGGGTGGGAGCGCGTCGTCGCGGCGCTCAACGAACAGGGCTGGCGAAAGACCTGGCTGAGGATCGACGGACCGCCGGTGGTGCTGGAAGGCCATGTGCCGACGGGTGAGGAGTACGAACTCCAGTGCCGCGGTGACAGGTGCTGGTTCGAGGTCGACGTGGCCGGCTTCGGCTGGAAGTCCTACACCCTCGACTACGAGGGCGCCGGTGTCATCGAACCGGACGATGCCGTCCGCGTGCTGCACGAACTGCACGGCCGATGGCTCGCCGGGGAACCCGACGATGACGGTTGCTGACTCACCCATTACAGAGTTCTGACATCATCGCTTCCGGGAGCGCCCAGCACCTCCCGCGGTCCTACGGTCGAGGGATGCGAGTACTGATCACCGGCGGGGCCGGGTTCATCGGGTCGCACGTCGCGGACGAGCTGACCGCGCAAGGCCACGACTGCGTGCTGCTCGACGCGCTGCTGCCCGAGGCGCACGGTTCTCTCCCGGAGCTGGACCACGAACTTGTCGTCGGCGACGTGACCTCACCAGACGTGCTGCGACCTCTTTTGTCCACTGTGGACGCCGTGTGCCACCAGGCCGCGATGGTCGGCCACGGCGTCGATCCGTTCGACGCGCCGTCCTACGCGCGGCACAACGACCTCGGCACGGCGGTGCTGCTGGCCGAGATGTACCGGGCCGGGGTGTCGCGGCTGGTGCTGGCGTCGTCGATGGTCGTGTACGGCGAGGGGCGCTACCGGTGCCTGTCGCACGGTGTCGTGCGGGCTGAGCGGTCGGCTTCGGACCTCGACCAGGGCCTGTACGAGCCCCGGTGCTTCTGCGGAGACTTCCTCGTGCCCGAACTGGTGCCTGAGGACGCGCCTTTGGACCCGCGCAGCACATACGCGGCCACCAAGCTGGCGCAGGAGCACCTGGCGTCCGCGTGGGCGCGGCAGACCGGCGGGAGCGTGTGGGCGTTGCGGTACCACAACGTCTACGGCCCGAGGATGCCGCGCGACACCCCGTACGCGGGGGTGGCGTCGATCTTCCGGTCGGCGTTGCAGAACGGCGTCTCGCCGCGCGTGATGGAGGACGGCCGGCAGCGCAGGGACTTCGTGCACGTCACCGATGTGGCGCGGGCGAACTTCCTCGCGCTGTCGTCGCCACGGCCCGGTTTCGAGGCCGTGAACGTCTGCTCCGGCTCCCCGCACACGATCGGTGAGCTGGCGTTCGCGCTCGCCGACGCGTGCGACGGGCCGACGCCCTCGATCGTGGGCGGGGCCCGGCCCGGCGATGTGCGGCACGTCGTCGCGTCGCCCGCGAAAGCGTTGGACGTGCTGGGGTTCGAGGCTCAGGTCGGGTTCGCCGAGGGGGTGCGGGAGTTCGCTTTCGCGTCGCAGCGGGAGCCGGTCACCACTCCGTGAGGATGAGGTGGTTCACCGCCAGGGCTGTGACGGCCTGGGCGATGAGCCACCTCTTCCTGTGGTCGAGCTTCGCGGTGCCGGCGAGCAGCCAGATCGCGAACGGCAGCCAGATCCGTTCGGTCTCGGCCTTGCTGAGGCCGGACAGGTCGGCGGCCAGGATCGCGAGGCCGGCGGCGATGATCCACTTGTCCTGGCGCAGGCCCTTGACCCCGGCGGGGCCGATGACGAGCACGAGCGCCGCCAGGTTGGCCCACACCCAGTACCAGTACGGCCTGGGGGTGCCGACGCCCTGGTAGTAGCGGACTTTCACCAGCTCGTAGCCCTCGTACCACCAGAAACCCAGTGCGGCGAACACTCCCACCACCGCGAGCGCGCCGCCGACCGCCAGGGCGATCCGGCGGCCGGTGACACCGAGCTCCCCTTGGCGCCACACCGCGACGAGCGCGAGCGGGACGAGCAGCACCAGTCCGTAGGACAGGAAAACGCTCCAGCCGAGCACGACACCGCCCAGCAGCGGCCACCTGGTGAGCAGGTAGATCCCGACGGCGGCGACGCCCATGAACATGCCGTCCGCCGACGCCCCGACCCACACCGCGCCGGGGAACAGCACCAGGAACGGCAGCACCGCGTTGTCGCCGATGGTTTTCGGAACCGCGACGACGGCCAGCGCGCCGACCAGCACGCAGAAGATCGACGCGACCGTCCCTCCCCCGAGCCCGATGCGGTCCAGCGCGACGAACGTGAGCGTCGCGCCCGGCGGGTGGGCGGAGGTGTGCGTGGTCCACGAGTCGGGCTGGTAGTCCAGGATGCGCGAGGTGAACGTCCTGAGCATCGCCGGTACGTCGGTGATGCCCGGCACCTCGTGCAGGTACTCGTGATAGGTGGTGAGCCTGGTGACGAACCGGTCCCAGCCGTCGATCATCGCCAGCGAGAACGTCCACGCCACCGCCGTCACGTACGCGATCGGCAACGCGAACCGGTGCCGCGCCAGCTCGGGTCCCTTGGCGACGACCAGGAACGCGATCAGGACCGCTGCCGGCGTGCCTGGCCCGGCGTGCAGATCCCACTCGCCGAAGATCGGCGCGGCGGACGCGAAGGTGAGGCCTGGATACTTGGCGTTGAGCACGAATCCGGCGATGACGGCGGCAGCGACGAGCAGACCCGCGATGACTAGACGCACCGCGCCCAACCTAGGGCCTCTCGCGGGTGCCCGCAGGCCACGCAAGACAATCGTAAGAACTCGCCGACGCGTCACAATTCTGTAAGCACCACAACACTTTCCGATGGTCCAGGGTGGACACATGGATGTCGTGTTGCCCTGCCTGGACGAGGCCGCCGCACTGCCCGCGGTCCTCGCCTCCCTGCCTGCCGGCTACCGCGCGATCGTCGTCGACAACGGCTCCACCGACGGCTCGCCCGAGGTCGCTTCCTCTTGTGGTGCTCTGGTCGTGCACGAGGCTCGTCGCGGTTATGGCGCTGCCGTGCACACCGGGTTGCTGGCGGCCAGCTCCGAGCTCGTGGCCTTCGCGGACGCCGACGGCTCGCTGGACCTGGCCGAACTGCCCGCGATGGCCGCGCTGCTGGCCTCCTGCGATCTGGTGGTGGGCCGCCGGGTGCCGGTGTCGTCGGGCGTCTGGCCGTGGCATGCGCGGGCGGGCAACGCCGTGATCTCTTCGCTGTTGCGGCGCCGTGGACTCGACGTGCACGACATCGCGCCGTTGCGGGTGTGCCGGCGGGAAGCGTTGCTGGCGTTGGACGTGCGGGACCGGGCGTTCGGCTACCCGCTGGAACTGCTGGTGCGCGCCGCGGCGGCGGGCTGGCGGGTGCGCGAGGTCGACGTGACCTACGGGCCGCGGGCGGCGGGGACGCGCTCCAAGGTGTCGGGCTCGGTGCGCGGCACGTTGCGGGCGGCGCGCGACATGGCGGGGGTGCTGCGATGAGGTTCTGTCTGCTGATCATGGCCAAGTCGCCGGTGCCGGGCCAGGTGAAGACCCGGCTGTGCCCACCGTTGTCTCTTGACGAGGCTGCGGATGTGGCGGCAGCGTCGTTGCTCGACACGCTGGAGGCCGCGCTGGACACTCCCGGCGCGGTGCCCGTGGTGGCGCTGGCCGGGATCGTGCGGCGCGACGACGTGCGCGACGCGCTGGCCGAGTGCGTGGTGATTCCGCAGCGGGGCCGGACGTTCGCCGAGAGGCTGGTGCACGCGCACGCCGACGTGGCGCGGTTCGGGATGCCCGTGCTGCAGATCGGGATGGACACGCCTCAGGTGACGCCTTCGCTGCTGGAGTCGTGCGCGGAGTTCGAGGAGGCGGCGCTCGGGTACGCGCTGGACGGCGGCTGGTGGGCGCTGGGGCTGCGGGATCCGTTGCGGGCCTCGGTGTTGCACGACGTGCCGATGTCGCAGACCGACACGGGCTTGCGGACGTTCGAGGCGTTGCACGGATTGAAGGTGAACCAGCTGCCGATCCTGTCCGATGTGGACACGATGGTCGACGCCCGCGCGGTGGCCGCTCAGGCACCGGGAGGGCGATTCGCCGCGACCCTGGCGACGATCACCACCAGCCGGCTCGCGGGCGCTTCGACGGTGGACGAGGTGGTGGCCCGATGATGTTCGACCAAGCCCTCCGAGGTCACGCGAGCTGGCTCGACCTGCCCGGCACCGACCCGCGCGAACTGAGCGTCGACCGCTGGCAGGCCGATGCCGACGGCGGCGACGAGATCCTCCTCGACGCCTGCACCGGCCCCACCCTCGACATCGGCTGCGGCCCCGGCCGGCTCGTCGCCGCCCTGCTCGCCCGAGGCGTCCAGGCGCTCGGCGTCGACGTGTCCCCGGAAGCGGTCCGCCGCACCACCGCACGTGGCGGCATCGCGATCCGGCGTGACGTCTTCGACCTGCTGCCCGGTGAGGGACGCTGGCACCACGTGCTGCTCGCCGACGGCAACATCGGCATCGGCGGCGACCCGGCCGCGCTGCTGCAGCGCACGAGGGAACTGCTCAGGCCCAGCGGAACCGTTGTCGCCGAGGTCGAACAGCCCGGCTCCGGGCAGACGGTCGGCCAGGCGCGGGTGCGCACGGAAGGCACGCTCGGCGCCTGGTTCCCGTGGGCCTGGAGCGACGCCGAGTCGGTGCCCGCCGACGGGTTCTTCCTGCTGTGGCAGCGAGAAAGCGCCGGACGGTTCTTCGCCTGTTGGGAGAAGCTGTGAAACTTCCCGGGAAGCTGCCGGTGTTCAAGGCGCCCGCGCACCACACCGGCGTGACCAGCCGGGTCGGGACGTGGCTCGGCATCACCTTCGGGCTGTGCTTCGTCACCGGGCTGCTCAGCCACGGCGTGCAGCACGACTGGCCGTGGCCGACCCGGCCCGTCGACCTCTACCGGGTCACCCAGGGGATCCACGTGATCTCCGGGGTGGCGTCGATCCCGTTGCTGCTGGCCAAGTTGTGGAGCGTCTACCCGAAGCTGTTCGAACGGCCGCTCGTCAAGAACGTCCCGCACGCGCTCGAACGCGGCTCGATCTTCGTGCTCATCGGGGCGTCGTTCTTCGAGCTGGTCACCGGGTTGTTCAACGCCGCGCAGAACTACCCGTGGTCGTTCTACTTCCCGACGGCCCACTACGCGGTGGCGTGGATCGCGATCGGCGCGCTGCTGGTCCACATCGCGGTGAAGATCCCCGTCATCAGGCGCACTCTCGAACCTGCCTCCGACCAGAAGACCATCTTGTCCCGCAGGGCTTTCCTGCGCACGACCGCACTGACGACGGGCGTGGCGGTGGTCGCGACGGCAGGTGTCACGGTGCCGTTCCTGCGCAACATCTCGGTGCTGGCATGGCGCTCGCCCGGCGCGTTGCCGGTGAACCGGACGGCGAAGGACGCGAAGATCGTGGTGCCATCAGGCTGGCGGTTGCAGGCCGGCACGAAGAGCTACTCGTTGCAGGAGCTCCAAGCCATGCCGCAGACCACCGTCGAGCTGCCGATCGCGTGCGTCGAGGGCTGGAGTCAGAACGCGACCTGGAGCGGTGTCCGGGTCGCCGACCTGGTCGAGAAGGGCGACATCAGGGTCAGGTCGCTGGAGCAGGAAGGGCTGTACCGGGAGACCACGTTGCCGGAGGCGTTCGCGCAGGACCCGCTGACGTTGCTGGCGCTCAGGCTCAACGGCGAGGAGCTCAGCCCGGACCACGGGTATCCGTGCCGGCTCATCGCGCCGAACCGGCCGGGTGTGCTGCAGACGAAGTGGGTCACGTCGCTGGAGGTGCTGGCATGACGGCTCGTGTCGCGGGTACGAGGGCTCAGGTGGGCGCGAGAGTCGTCCTGGGCGCCGCGGGCGTCGGCCTGGGCCTGTGGGGCGCCTGGCTCCTGCTCCCCCAGATCACCGTCAACCTGCTGATCTGGCTCGGCGGTGGCGTGGTCCTGCACGACTTCCTGATCGCACCGCTGGTCGGAGCGTCCGGCTTCGTGATCAGACGGCCGTCGATCGGCATCGGGCTGGTCGTCTCCGGGGTGCTCACGATTCTCGCGTTCCCGTTGCTGTGGCGGGAACACAGCGGGTCGACCAACCCAGGACTGCACGACCGCGACTACCCCACCGGAGTCGCGGTCGCGCTGGGCCTGGTCTGGGCCGCCGTGGCCCTATACGAGGTCGCGGCGCACCTTCAGCAGCGTCGCCGTGCCAACGAAGAACACGACGTAGCCGACGAGGAACAGGGCCGCCGTGGTGCCGCTCAGGTCGGTCAGCACGCCGGGAGCACCGGATCCGCCGACCGCGCCGGCCAGGTTGCCCGCGGAACCGCCGGGCAGGACCTTGGTCAGGTCCTCGACCGGGCCGAGCAGGGAACCGACGCCGCGCAACAGGTTCTCGGTGACGATCGCCCACATCAGGCCGAGCCCGACGGCCAGCGCGGGACCCTTGGTGATCACGCCGAGGAACACGCCGAACCCCGTCCACATCGCGGCGATCAGCAGTGAGGCGACGAGCGGCTTCCACACGTCGACGCCCGGCAGGCTCCAGTCCCAGCCCTCCAGCGACGCCACCGTGATCGACGCGCCGAGGTTCACCACGAACGTCAGCGCCACCAGGAGCACCACGATGATTCCCAGCGCGCCCAACGTGCCCGCCATCGCCGACACCCGGCGCGGACCGGCGGTCAAAGTCGTCTTCCAGGTGCCCCAGCCGTAGCCGGAGCCGATCGCCAGCGCGGCGAGCACCAGGATGATCGCGCCACCGAACATCGGCAGGCCGCGCACGACGGCCGCGCCCACGTTCTCCGGCTGCATCGCGTTGATCAGCTGCTGCTGCGACTGGCCGCGGGTGTTGGTGCCGCCGTTGAGGGCCAGGTAGTTGAACACGTAGCCGAACGTCAGCGTCATCACCAGCCAGACACCGATCAGCACCCACGTCGCCGGCCACTTCCACAGGCGAAGCAGCTCCGCCTTGACGCTGCCCATCACGCCACTCCCGTCATCTCGAAGAAGACCTCTTCCAACGTCCGGCGCAGCGGCCGGACCTCCTGCACGTCCACGTCGGCGTGGACGAGAGTCCTGATGAGCGCGCCGGGGTCTGCCTCCCGGACGTGCAGCACGTCGCCGCGCAGCTCGCTGCCCTCGATCAGCACGTGCGCCTTCTCGATCGGGTCCGCCCTGACCAGCAGCACGGTGTCACCGCGCAGCTGCTCGACCGTGCTCTCGGCGACGAGCTTGCCCTGCGAGATCACGCCGACCCGGTCGCAGATCTCCTCGACCTCGCCGAGCAGGTGGCTCGACAGCAGCACCGTCTGCCCCTGGGCGGCGAGCGCGCGCACCAGGTCGCGCATGTCGGCCATGCCCGCCGGGTCGAGACCGTTGGTCGGCTCGTCCAGGATCAGCAGCTCGGGCTGGCCGAGCAGGGCCGCGGCGACGCCGAGCCGTTGCTTCATGCCGAGCGAGTACCGGCGGAACTTCTCGTTCGCGGCGCCGCTCAGATCGACCTGCTCCAGCACGGCTTCGACGTGCGTCCTGGCCACACCGCGGCGGTGCGCGTGCACCCGCAGGTTGTCGCGGCCGGACAGGTAGGGGTAGAAGCCGGGCCCCTCGATCAGCGACCCGACCTTGAGCAACGCCTTGGGGGTGCCCGGTGCCTCGCCCAGCACTCTGGCGGTTCCGCTGGTCGGCTTCACGAGCCCGAGCAGCATGCGGATCGTGGTCGTCTTGCCCGCGCCGTTGGGACCGAGGAACCCGTAGACCTCGCCCCGCCGCACGGACAGACTGACCTCGTCCACCACGGCGCGGTCGCCGTAGCGCTTCGTCAGCTTCTCCGTCGTCACGATCATGGGTACTAGCTTCGGTCCGCGGGCGTCGCGGGTCGTCAGCTCCGGAGCGTCATCAAGATACGCACATCTGCGTACGCGCTCGGTCGTATCGTCAGCGTCATGCGGATCAAATGGCAGGACATCGCGCTGACCGTGGCGCTGTTGTTCTTCGGCCTCGCGGGCACGCGGTTCGCCGCACGCCTGCAGGGCGCTCACAACCTCGACGTCCTGGCCTACCTGCTCATCGCGGTGGCGGCGGCGGGCCTGCTGTTCCGTTCGGTTCGTCCGCTGTGGACGTTCGCGCTCACCACCTCGTCCATCGCCGTGTACCTGGCGCTGGGCTACCCGTTCGGGCCGATCCTGATCAGCGGCGTGGCGGCGATGTACGCGGTGGCCATGTACTCGTCGCTGGAGCTGGCCGCCGGGTGCGCGCTGGTGTACGCACTGCTGATCCTGCCGTGGTGGAACGACTCGGTCACCTCGTGGATCACCTGGTCCGCGGGCTGGATCCTGCTGCCCGCCGCCGCCGGCGTGCTGATGAAGCTGCGCCGCCGGTCCGTTGTGGACGCTCGCGAGCACGCCGTGGTCTCCGAACGCCTGCGCCTCGCCCAGGAGGTCCACGACGTCGTCGGCCACGGGCTTTCGGTGATCGCCATGCAGGCGGGCGTCGCGTTGTACGTGCTGGACAAGGATCCCGCGAAGGCCCGTGCCTCACTGGAGGCGATCCGCGACACGTCCAAGGAAGCGCTCGACGGCCTGCGGTCCGAACTGGACACTCTGCGCGGCTCGGCTCCTTTGCGCCCAACGATCTCCTTGGACGACATTCCCGCGCTGGCCTCCCGGATGCGCGAGGCGGGTCTCGAGGTCTCGGTCGAGGTGGACGCTCCGGAGTTGCCCGACAACCACCAGATGGCCGTCTACCGGATCGTGCAGGAGTCGCTCACCAACGTGCTGCGCCACTCCTCCCCCGGCGTCACCGCGTCGGTCCGCGTCTACAGCGTCAGTGGATCTCTGGTCGTCGAGGTCGCCGACACCGGTACGCCCGCCGCGTTCGTGGAGGGCCACGGCATCACCGGCATGCGCTCACGGGCCGAGGCCTTGAACGGCACGCTCGAAGTCTCCACATCGCACGGTTTCCAGGTCATCGCCCGGATACCGTTGCCCTCATGATTCGCGTGGTGGTGGCCGACGACCAGCCGCTGGTCCGGATGGGCTTGCGGACCCTCATCGAGACCGAGGACGGCGTCCAGTTCGCCGGCGAGGCCGCCGACGGCCGCGAAGCCCTCTCGCTGATCCAGTCGGTCAAGCCGGACGTGGTGTTCCTCGACATCCGCATGCCGCTGATGGACGGCCTCGAAGTCCTCCGCCGCGTCTCGGCCGATGCCGCCTGTGCCGAGGTGAAGATCGTCATGCTCACGACGTTCGACCTCGACGAGTACGTGTTCGAGGCTTTGAGGACTGGCGCGTCCGGCTTCCTGGTGAAGGACTCGGACCCGACCGACCTGCTGCGCGCCGTCCACGTGGTCGCCGACGGCGGCTCGTTGTTGTCTCCGTCCGTGACGCGCCGCGTGATCGACAGGTTCGCGTCCGGCGCTTCGGCCCGCCCCGTGCCGCACCTGGACAAGCTGACCGAGCGCGAGCGGGAGATCATGCGCCACGTGGCGTCCGGCGCGTCCAACGACGAGATCGCGGCTCGGTTGGTGATCTCGCCCGCGACGGTGCGCACGCACGTGTCGCGGGCGATGGTGAAGCTGGGCGCACGCGACCGCGCCCAGCTCGTCGTGTTCGCGGTCCAGTCAGGCCTGACGTGAGTCGAAGGCGGCCTTGAGGCCCGCGGCGATCTCCGGCGGGATCGAGGAGTAGGAGCGCGGCGGCTGCGGGTCGTACTCGATGCCGACCTGCACGGCCTGCGCGACCATCTCGCCGAACTCGGCCTCGACCAGCCGCAACGCCATGTCGATGCCCGCCGAGACACCCGCGCCGGTCACCACCTTGCCGTCGAACACGACCCGATCGGTGCTGACCTCGACGTTCCGCGCGGTCAGATCCTCGCGCGCCGCCCAGTGCGTGGTCGCCCGAGAGACCAGCCCGGCTTCGGCCAGCAGCGTCGAGCCCGTGCACACCGAGGTCGTCCACTTCGTCGTCGGGTGGACCTCCCGCAGCCACTCGACGACGCCACCGGAGTCCGCAAGCAGCTCCCGCCAGTGCCCGGAGCCCGGCACGACGATGATGTCGGTCGACTTCAACGAGGCGAACGTGTCGGTCGGCACGACCGAGAGCCCGTTGTCGGACTTCACCGGGTCGAGCGATGCGGCCACGAACCGGCAAGAGACCACGGGCACGGAGCCGAGCACCTCGAACGGGCCCACGAAGTCGAGTGCGGTCATGTTCGGGTAGAGCACGAACGTGGCTTCCATCAGGCAACCCCAGTGGTCCGGAAACGGGCGCGGTAGCTGCCCGGCGAGACGCCGAGCACGCGCAGGAAGGCCCTTCGCAGGGTCTCGGCCGAGCCGAAACCGGACTGACGGGCGACGAGGTCCAACGAGTCACCGCTCGAAGCCAGCCGGTCGGCGGCGGCCTCGACGCGAGCTCGTTCGACGTAGGCGGCGGGCGAGACGCCCACGTTGCGCGAGAAGACGCGGGCGAAGTGCCGCACGCTCATCATCGCCTTGCGGGCCATCACCGGGACGGTCCACTCGCGGGTCGGGTCGGCGTGGATGTCGTCGAGCAACGCGCGCAACGACGTGTCCGCCACCGGCTTCGACCGCGTGTGCACGCTGAACTGCGACTGGCCGCCCGAACGCTGCAGGAAGACGACCAGGTACTGGGCGATCCTGCGAGCAAGCGTTGGCCCGTGGTCCTGCTCGACCATCGCCAGAGCCAGGTCGATCCCCGCTGTCACGCCGGCCGACGTGGACACCTGGCCGTCGCACACGAAGATCGCGTCCGGCTCGACCTCGACACCGCGGTTCTCCAGCTCGCCGGTGAACGCCCAGTGCGTCGTCGCCCGACGCCCTTCGAGCAACCCGGCACCGGCCAGCACCACCGCCCCCGTGCACACCCCGGCAACCCGCCGCGAGCGAAGAGCGAGCCGCCGCAGATTGCTCGTGAGCACCGCGTCCGACGCGGCCTCGTCGTACCCCCAGCCGCCGACGACCAGCAGCGTGTCGATCTCGCGGTCGAGCGCGCGCAGGTCCGCCCCCGCCTCGATCCGCACCCCCGCCGTCGCGGTGAACGGGCCGCCCCCGAGCGTGGCCACCGTGACCCGGTACCGGTCGCCCCCGTAGTTCGCTGCCTGGAACACCTCGATCGGTCCCGCCAGGTCCAGCAGCGCCGTGCGGTCGTAGCCGACCACAACTATTTCCCTCAGATTCCCCACACCTCCACTTTCCTCACCACGGGTGGTGGCGGCAACGCCTTATCCCCCTCGCATTCGGCCACCTGCGTGAGCCGGCGAACCACGTGCGCGCCGGTAGTCCACATCGGACCCGCACGCCCTGCCGTGGCCGAATTCGCGGGCGGCGGGTGACCCGGCCTGCGTTTCCCGGGCCACGCGCGGCCGGTAAACTCGCCGGCGATGCGGAAAGTCCTGCCCCTCGCGGTGATCGGCCTGCTCGCGATCCTGCTGATCGTGAGCGACCACCCGTTCCCGCCACCCTCGGATCCCGACCGCGAGTCCAGGACCGCGGTCGTGGCACTCGGCGACAGCACGATGTCCGGTGAGGGCGCCGGCAGTTACGAGCCGGGCACCAACGGCGAGGACGGCGGCAACTGGTGCCACCGGTCGACCGCGGCGTCGATCATGAAGGCCCAGATCCAGGCCGATCGGAAGATCAACCTGGCGTGCTCTGGCGCGAACTCCGACAAGCTGCGCAACGACCAGCTGCCACAGCTGCGCAAGATCGCCGGGTCGAACCGGGTCACCGCGATCGTCGTCGCCATCGGCGCGAACGACGACCCGCACTTCGCCGAGGTGCTCAACAAGTGCTTCGAGGCGTGGGGCAAGCGCAGCGACTGCACGTCGTCGGTGGCGGCGGAGTGGTCGAAGCGCGTGCGGCGAATGGTCCCCAAGGTCGAGAACACGCTCAACGCCATCCGCCAGACGATGCGCGACGCGGGCCACCGGGACGCCGACTACCAGCTGGTCGTCCAGTCCTACGCGGCGCCGGTCTCGCCGAAGATGCCGCGCTCACTGCAGAACCTGTCCGGCTGCCCGCTGCGCCCCTCCGACCTGGAGTGGGTCGTCGACGAGGCGGTGCCGGAGCTGTCGAACGGCCTGCGCACGGCCGCGGAGAAGGTCAACGCGAGGTTCCTCGACCTCTCCCGCGCCGGCGAGGGTCACGAGGCGTGCGTGAGCAAGCCGCAGAACGAGTGGTTCACGCGCCTGACCGTCGACTGGGAAGGCCTGAAGAACGACAAACGCGCACCGCACGCGTTGCAGGAATCGTTCCACCCCAACGCTCTCGGGCACGAGCAGATCGGCCGCTGCCTCACCGAGTTCCTGGCGACCGACAAGCGCGACGGCACGTGCCTGCCGAGGCTCGACGGCGCGCTCGGCCTCACGACCGAGGGCTGACCCAGCGCTTCACTTCTCCAAGCGGCCAGCCCGGATCACCGTTGCGGGCAAAGGAAGCCCACGCCGCGGCGATGTCGCCGCGGAACATGGACGGCACGTCCGCGCCGTGATGCGCGGGCGGGCCCGCGTAGATCGACCGGAACGCCCGCCCGTGCTCGTCCGCGAGCCGCACAGTGGGCCGCTGGAACAGCTCGGGATCCTCGTCAGCCGTGTGACACACCAGCAGATCCACGTCGTACGGGCCTTCCAACGGCGATCGCGGCACCGAAAGGCCGTCCACGATCGGCTGGTAGAGCACGACATCCGGATCGGCAGCCCGTTGCACCGCGACAGCTTCGTCCGGAGTGAAGAACCGCCCGGCCAAGCTGTGCGCGATCGCCTTGTGGAACAAGCCTTTCGCGGCAGGCATCACCATCAGCGACGCCACGGTCTGCGCGCCGGAAGACTGCCCGGCGACGGTGACGTTGCCCGGATCGCCGCCGTAGCGCGCGATGTTCCGCTGGATCCACCTCAACGCCGAAACGACGTCGAGCAGCCCGCGGTTGTGCGAAAACCCTTCCAACGCACCGTATCCGTCGGCCGCGAGCCGATAGTTGCAGCTGACGAACACCACCCCGTGCGAGGCCAGCACATCACCCGCGTACTCGGGCTGCGAGGACGAGCCGACGGTGTTCGCTCCACCGTGCACCCACAGCAGCACCGGCGCACCAGAGTCCACTGTGGACCACACGTTCAGCGTGTGCGAGTCCCCGAACGCGCCGGCCGGCTCGCCGTCGCAGTCCACCGGTGGGTGGAGGCGCAGCGAGCCGACCGCGGCTTCGGCGTAACGGATGCCCAGGTGGGGGCTCAAGCCTCCACCGGCACCGGGACCGACGGCAGCACCCGCAGGTTCGCCGCCGCCCGTTCGAGCTGCGAGAGAACGCTCGGCCGCAGCGAAGCGATCTCCTGGTCCGCCGCGGCGCCGGCCATCTCCTGCATCAGCACCTGCTGCGGGTGCTCACCCTCGGCGTCGGCGACCGCCAGCACGCGGAAAGCCGTGCCGGGCGGGAAGACCACACGTTCCTCGGTGGCCACGGCGACGCGGTCCGCCACCTCGACCCGGCGGCCGGTGACCGACCACAGCAGGTACTCGGTGGCGCCCTCGACGCGCTGCGCCGGGTTCGCGATGGCGTCGAGCAGGCCGTGCTCCACCAGCACGTCGCCGCTGCGGTAGCGACGCGGACCGGTCGGGCCGCTCTGCCCCCACACCGCCGCCACACCGTTGTGCAGCGGCAGGCGGTTCAGGCCCGACACGATGCACGCGACGTACGGGCGCAGCCGGCCGAGCCGGCCCATGCGCAGCGTGTCGACGACCATGTCCTCGTCCTGCGACACACACGCCAGCAGTGCCGTCAGGTCCGTGACCATGGCCTCGAACGCGGCCGGGTCCTCCTCGGCGTCCGGACGCTGGGCCAGCAGCCGGCACACGGTCGCCGCGTGCACGCCGTAGCGCTCGCCCAGAGCGCGCCGGACGGCGTCCCGCTCCAGATCCGAGCTGCTGTGGTCCGGCAGCACGGTCTCGCGCTCACCGTTGCTCTGGGCCGGAAGCTCCCACGACGCCAGCGGCTGGCTCGGCAGCGGACCGTCGACCCGGAACCGGACAGCGGCCGCGTCCGGATCGGCCGACGGGAACGCCGCCTCCTCGGCATCGGCCACGACCTGGGCCGACACCGTGACGGTCGCGGTCTCGGACGGCGGCAGCTGCACGTAGGCGGGCTCGGGCTCGGCCGGGATGTTCGCGGCGAAGAGGCCCGTGCCGTTGCCCGGCGAGTCGCGGTTCGACAACGCCTGGGCGGCGGCACCCAGCGCAGCCCCGATCGTCGAGGGGTTGTGCTGCGTGCCGAACGTCGGCTGAGGGGCCTCGGCCACGGCGTGCGCGGGCGCGGCGTGCTGCGGAACGACCGGGGCGGTGGCCGGAGCCGGTGGCGGAGGTGCCGACACCTTGGAGTCGCAGAACACGACCCGCAGCAGCTTCCGTACCTCGGGTTCAAGGCGCTCCACGAGAGCAGCACCGTGCACCGCGACCGCACCGGGCGTGGTGCGCCCCGGCGTGCCCACGGTCAGACGCGCCCACTCCGGGTCAACGGGCTGAGAGCGCACATCGGCCGCGTTGTACGGCTCGTCGTGCTCACGCACCCACAGACCGGACGGCACGACTTCGAGCACAACGCCGTCGCCGAGGGAGAACACACCGGGCTCGACCTCGGTGAGGCCCTGCACCGGCGCGCGGTAGCCGGACACGACCGGCACCGACTCGTGCGGCGAGCACACCACCTCGGTCACGAACGGCCGCCACGTCTGCTGCCCGCGCGGGTCGACCGCGATCACCGCGGGTCCACCCGAACGCAGGTTGCCGACCGGCAGACCGGTGAACATCGCGATCGGCTCGCCGAGCTGGTCCGCGACCAGCTGTCCGAGCGCGGTGTCGATGCCGTACGGGACGAGCCGCACGCGCGACCGGGCCGCCTGGGGCAGCGCGGTCAGCAGCCGGCACACCTCGTCGGTCGGGA
The DNA here is from genome assembly GCF_040611995.1 of Lentzea sp. NPDC006480. Lineage (NCBI taxonomy): Bacteria > Bacillati > Actinomycetota > Actinomycetes > Pseudonocardiales > Pseudonocardiaceae > Lentzea > Lentzea sp. NPDC006480. The sequence goes on along the minus strand of NZ_JBEXPJ010000055.1, from coordinate 17,228 downwards.
TCGCCGACTGGCCGGGCCCGCCGACCACGACGGTCAGCACGTTGTCGCGGCACGGCAGCGCCACGATCGGGCGCGCGTCCTGGGCGGCCGGGTCGAACGGCGGCTGCTGAGCGCGCAGCCACAGCCCGGCCGGAATGGGCTCGGAGACGCCGATCTCACCCGTCGGCCACGGCGAGTTCGGGTCCATCGCCTCCCACTGCGGCACCGGGAACCGGCGGCCGAACGGCATCGGCGACGCGTTCGGCTGGAACCGCACCCAGCTGCCGTAGCCCTGGGTGCCGACGACGAACGCCGCGCCGGGCACGGTGGTCAGCACGCCGTCGGGCGCCACGACCTCGGACTGCAGCTGCTCGGCGAGCCACTGCGCCGGTGCGGTAGGCCGCATGGTGCCCGCGTGCGACACCGCGAGCCTGATTGGCCCGCGGCCGCCGAGCGCGGTCACGACGTGCGGCCAGAAGGTGCTCTGGTCGCCGCTCGGGAAGTCGACCACGACCACGGTGCGGCCCCGGTCGACCGGCAGGGTGCGGGCGAGGCCGGACGCGGCCTGGCTCGGCCCCTCAGGTGCGGAGACGACGAGCGTCGCGCCGACGAAGTTCGCCGCGAACGGCGTCCGTTGCGGCAAGGGCTCCGGCGGCGGCGCTGCTGCCGGTGGCTGCTCGACGGGGTACAGATCCGTGTTCGTCGCGGGGTTCGAACCCTGCGAACCGCGGGTCTGCGTCTTTTGGTCGCCATGGGCGGCGGCACGTCGGCCCATCAAGCGCCTGATCACCTCCGTGCCATCCCGTTCACTCGCCCTTTCGGCTTAACCGGGCAACGGTCGTGCACGCTACCAAGACGCAGCGCACGCCCGTCACCCAGTCAGGTGATTTGGTCTCATCCGATCGAGACCCACACGGCGCGCGCTCTTCCGCACACTCCGTGAGGCCCGATGATGGCTGACGCCGAGTAAGCCTTGCGTCCGTCCCGGCCAAGTTCCCACGCGATGAGCACGTGGTCCACGCCCAGTTCCACCGGCTGCTCCACTTGGGCGACAAAAGTGCCCAGCACGAACGCCGGACCGCCGTCCGGGGCCACGGGCTGTGCCGACGGGCAGTCGAGCGCCGCCCAGACGATCTCCGGCAGCACGTGCACGCCGTCGTTGGGCAGCAGGTCGCTCGGCCGCCACACGCCGGCCCACTCCTCGCGGCCGTCCAGCGGGCCGAGCAGCGCCGCGATGCCGTCCTCGCGACCGGGACCGCACCCGAAGCACGTCGGGAACGGGTGCTTCTCCCGCCACGGCACCTTCGCGGCCGCCTTGCGCGCCTCGTCGAGCGTCGGAACAGCGGGAACGTCGAGGTCGAGCGTGGCGGGCTCGGCGCTCGCGATCACGGTCGTGCCGTCGAGCAGGTCGCCGCCGCGGACCTCCATCTCGCGGTCGAGCGGCACGGGCTTGCGCAAACGGACACTGACGGTCGCGGCGTCGACGTGCGCGGCGAGCAGACCGGCGGAGTAACCGCCGTTGCCCATCCCGGGCGGGCCGTTGAACCTGCTCAGAACAGTCACCGTGGTCATGCCGGCGGGGGTCATGACAGCGCCTCCGCGTAAACCCACTGGCCGTTCTCCCGGACGAACCGGCTCCGCTCGTGCACGATGCCCCCGACGTAGTGCGCCCGGAACTCGACGACACCCTCGTTCTGCAGCAATCCGCCGTTTTCCGTTGACAGAATTTCGAGCTTCAGCCAGCGGTCGGTCGCGTCGATCCCGGCGCTCGCGGGGCGGTGTTTCGCAGCCCACGTGCGCAGCAGGTAGTCCTCATCGGACACGGCGAAAGCGCTGTAGCGCGACCGCATCAGCTGCTCGGCGGTGGCCGCGGTGCGGGCCCCGGAGTGCAGCGCACCGCAACAGTCCACATAGGACTGGCCGGTGCCGCAGGGGCACAGTTTGTTGTTCACGTCCACATTGTGCCTGGTGAACCCGTTAGAACCGATGCCGCACCTCATACGTACCCCTTGTCAAGACTGACTCGCGGGAGGCAGAGGAGACGGCAAGTGAGTGTCGAGAGCAGGACAGAGCTCGTACCGCTGCGCACGTGGTTCGGGCTGCGCTGGCGCGGCTACGACCGCGATGAGGTGGACGACTACGTCGCCGAGCTGGAGGCCGAGCTTCGCCTCGTCACCGCCGACCGGGACGCGTCAGAAGCCAGGGCCGACGCCCTGGCCAGCAGGTTGATGTCCGTTCAGGAGGAGAACGCGGGGCTGCAGGACGGCCTGCACCGCATCTGCCTCACCCCCATCGACCCGAAGGGCCTGCCGGAACGGCTCGCCCGGATGGTCGCGCTGGCCGAGGAAGAACGCCGGGAAGTCATCAGGGACGCGCAGCTCAAGGCGTTGATGATCGTCGGCGAGGCAGAGCAGCGCGCCCGCAACCTGGACCAGGAGGCCGCGGCCAAGCGCGAGGAGATTCGCGAGGACTTCCGGCTCGCCATGTCGGCACGCCGGGCCGAGGCCATGCGAGCCCTGGCAGAACTGCGAAATGTCGCCATCGACGAAGCGGAGCGCATTATCGCAGAAGCGAAGGTGCATGGCGCAAGAATCGACTAGGTGATTCCCCAGACTTAACTCTGGATCGTTTGGGACAGCCCCCGCCGCCCAACAGCACGAGGGAACCCATGCGATTCACTGCAGTCTTGTCCGCACTCGTCGTTTTCCTCTTCCCGGGTTTCGGCACGGCCTCTGCCGCGCAGAACGGGAACATGACCTGGTACGACGACAGCGGATATGGCGCCTGCGGCACGCAGATCAACGCGAAGACGCAGATGCTCGTGGCCGTGCCGAAGTCCTGGTTCACGAACTCCAACCCCAACAAGGACCCGATCTGCAAGAAGTCGGTCCGGGTCACGTACAAGGGAAAGACGATCACGGTGCCGGTGCGCGACATGTGCCCGTCGTGCGCGCGTACCCACCTCGACCTCAGCAAGCCGGCGTTCGGCGCCCTGGCGAATCACGACCTGGGCAACGTGTCCGGCGTGACTTGGGACTTCGTCGGTTGAGCGCCGAGCATTCCCCAGCCGTCACGCGGCAGGTCGTTTGACCCCCCATTGTTTGAACACAGCCGAAAGCCGGGCGGAGATACCCGAAGAATCTCCGCCCGGCTTCACCTATTAAATTCCCCTATTCACCCGCGAAGGCTATTGCGGTCCATTGGCGCGAAATGTTTCCATTTCGCGCATGGACATGGGGAGTTCCACACCGATCATCGCCTACCTGGTCGCCTGTCTCGGCTCGGCACTCGGCCTGCTGTCGAGCGAGCGCGCCCGCAGCGCGGTCGGGACGTCGCGCAAGTGGTGGCTCGCGGTGGCGGCGGTGTCGATCGGGGGCCTCGGCATCTGGGGCATGCACTTCACCGCGATGCTCGGCACGTGGATGGGCGCGAACGTCGCCTACGACATCCCGGTCACGTTGCTGAGCATGATCGTCGCCATCGTGGTCGTCGGCATCGGCCTGATCCTGGCGCTGCGCCGCAACAACGACGACCGCTTCTGGCCACTCGCCGCGGGTGGGCTGGTCACCGGGCTCGGGGTGGCCGCGATGCACTACACCGGCATGTCGGCGATCGAGATCAACGCCGAGATCAGCTACGACACCGCCGTCGTCGTGCTCTCGATCGCGATCGCCGTCGTCGCCGCGACCGCGGCCCTCTGGTTCACGAGGGAGGTCAGCGGCCCGCTCGCCGTTCTCGGCGCCTCCCTGGTGATGGGCCTCGCCGTCACCGGCATGCACTACACCGGCATGCACGCCATGAGCGTCGTGGTCAACCAGCGCGCCTCGGTCATCGCGGACAACTCCGAGGACCTGATCATGTCGCTGATCATCGGCGGCGCCGGCTTCAGCGTGATCATCGTCTTCCTGCTCGCGCTCACGTCGTCGGACGAGGAGGGCCTGGAGGACGCCGAGCTGCTCGACCGCGTGATGCGCCGGACCCAGCCCTGACCTGACCCGGGTTCAGCGCAGGTGCACCAGCACCATCCCGTCGTTGCCGGGAGCCGTCTCCACCCGCCGGTACAGCTTCTTGACGTGGGGCTGCTTCAGCATCGCCAGCACCCGGCTCCTGAGCTTGCCGGACCCCTTGCCCGTGATGATCTCGACCAGCGGCACCCGCTGCGCCGCGGCCCGGAACAGCGCGGTGCGCACCGCCAGCGCGATGTCCTGGTCGCTGCGGAAGACCGGGTGCAGATCGACGGTCAGCTTGTCCGGCACCCCGGGATCATATTTTGCGCCGCCCGGTGGCCAAGCCGCGGCTCACCAGGTAGTCGTAGCAGTTCCGCAACAGCCAGAACATGTCGTGGTGCGAGCGGTCCATCTCGACGATGTTCCACTTCACCGCCGGGTTGGCGCGCACCACACCGGGCACGTCGATCACGCCCGTGCCGTACGGGACCATGTAGTCGTCCATGCCCTTCGCGGGCCCGTCCTTGATGTGGATGTACTCCAACCGCCGGCCGAGCGACGCGGCCACCTTCGCAGGATCGACCCCGCCGACCTCGGCCCAGTACGTGTCGAGCTCCAGCACGACGCGCGGATCCAGCTCGCGCACCAGGATGTCGTAGGCCCTGCGCCCGTGGAAGACCTTGCGGAACTCCGCGAAGTGGTTGTGATACCCGATCCGCATGCCGTACCGGGCGGCGTTCACCACGGCCTGGTTGATCCGCTCCGCCCCGCGCCTGATCGCGTCGACCGAGTCGAACTCCTCCGGCTCCAGACTCCACACCAGCGTCCGCGCGCCCAGTTCCGCCTGCTGATCGAGGATCTCGGTTGTGTCCGGACCCGAGGGGAACGGCGCGTGCGAGCTGCACAACCCGAGCCCCAGCGCGTTGAGACGCGCTTTCACGACCTTCGGCGAGTTCCCGTACAGCTCATAACTCTCGATCGCGACGTAACCGATCTCCGCGACCTCGCCCAGCACTCCCAGCAGGTCCTTCTCGGCCTGCTCGTGCAACGACCACATCTGCAACGCGATCGGCGCGGGAGTCCGGTGCGACGGGAGCACCATCAGCGCGGGCGACATCAGCACGGAACGACGGCTCACCATCATGATCCGAACGTAACGATCGGATCCGATCTCCCCCAGAGCCTCGGCGACCGGGTTTCCACCCGGTCGCTCATACGGGCAGAGCGTCTCCGGGGAAGCCGTGGCACGGGTGCACCTCGACGCGCATGATCCCGGCCTGCACGCAGGGGTCCGCGGCCATGATCTCCGCGGCCTCCTCCGGCGAGACCGTCATGATCGCGACGCCGCACACGTCGTCGGACGCGACCGGGCACAGGATCACGATGGTGCCCTCGGCGCGCAGCGACACCATGCGCCGCTGGTGTTCGAGCTCGATCGCGCCCGCGCTGTCCGCGGTCCTGTTCGCCCAGTGCAGGATGGCCAGGCTGAACGGCTTCGCGGTCGCGGCCAGAGCCTGGATCTGTTCGTCGGTCACGCTCATGAGGTCCCCCTGATCTGTTCGGCCAGCGACACGATGATTCCCTCGGGCCCGCGCACGTAAGCCATCCGCCACACGCCCTCGTACTCGCCGATCCCGCCCACCAGGCCGAAGCCCTGGGCCGCGGCGTGATCGACCGCCGCCTGGAGGTCGTGCACCTCGAAAGCGACGTTGCGCAGGCCCAGCTCGTTGGCCGGCGCGGCGGGCGAACCCGGCAGGTGGTCCGGCCGCGTGAAGCTCGACAGTTCCACCGTCGTGCCACCCGCGGGCGCGTGCAGCATGACGATCTCGACGCGGGCACCGGTCATGCCGATCACGGTGTCCAGGAACTCGCCCTCGACCGGCATCTTCTCGCCTGCTTCCAGACCGAGACCGACGAAGAAGGCCGTCACGGCGTCAAGATCGGCGACGGTGATGCCGACGTGGTCGAAGCGCTTCGCGAACGTCATCAGACTCCCCCAAGGTCCTTTCGACGGATGCTACGTCCGGAGATCGACGTGCCGTGCGGCAACGCGGAAAGACGACCGCCATCCACAACGGCAACCTTCACCGGGTCGCGCCGGCGGACGACCCTGATCTGGCGACCGCGCGGATCGTGGACGAGCGCGGCTGCCGGCGCACCATGCTGCACGTGCTGACGGACTGGCCCGCCGGGTTCCCGAACGGGGCTCAGACTGCGGCGGTGCTGGTATCTGCGGGAGCAGACGTCGACGCGGACAGCGCGGTGATCGGCGGTGGCACGGCACTGGCCGGACGCACGGGCGTTCCGCAGTGGAATGCCGCTCACCGTCTCGTCGACCGTCACGCTGGCCGACACCGCGGCTCTCGGCCGGCGCGGCCGGGGAGGCAGGAGCGCGGCCGAGCTGTGACCCGGCCGCGCCCCGCTCTCAGTCCCGTTCGATCAGGTGCCCGACCACGTCCGGGCCGGGATGCGCGTGCCCCGAGCCGTCCCGCCGGTTGTCGATGTCCGGCAGCTCGACCGGCGCGCCCTTCTCGTCCGCACCCGCCGGACGCGAGCCGATCCACGCCAGCACCAGGTGCGACTCACCCTTGAGGAACCGCTGCGACCGCACACCACCGGTGGCGCGGCCCTTCGCCGGGTACTCGCTGAACGGCGTGACCTTGACGCTCTGCCCGGACGAGGTGACGACCATCGGCTCGCCGTGCTCGTCGTCGTCCGTGCGGATCGCGCCGAAGAACACCACGTGCGCGTCGCCGCTCAGGTTGATGCCCGCCATGCCGCCGCCCTTGAGACCCTGCGGCCGCACCAGTTTCGCGTCGTAGCGCAGCAACGAGGAATCAGAGCTCACGAACACGAGAGTCTCACTGCCGTCGGTGAGCCAGGTGCAGCCGACGACCTCGTCGCCGTCCTTGAGCGTGATGACCTCGAACTCGTCCGACCGCACCGGCCACTCCGGCGAGCACACCTTGACCGTGCCGAGCTTCGTGCCGAGCGCGACACCGGGCGACTCGCCGGGATCGAGCGGCACGATGCCGATCACCTTCTCGCCCTTGTCCAGCGGCACCAGCTCACTCGCCGCCATGCCGCCGCTCAGCGACACCGTGCCGTTCTGCTCGGGCAGCACCGGCAACGGCAGCACGTCGGTCTTGAACCCGCGGCCCAGGTTCGTGATCAGCACGACCTGGCCGCGCGCCGTCGAATGCACCACGGCCGACACGGCGTCGTGCTTGGTCCGGCCCGCCCGGCGTTTGCCCTCGGACACCTCCTCGGACTCGGCCGCGGTGCGCGCGACGAGCCCGGTGGCGCTGAGGATGACCTGGCACGGGTCGTCCGCGACCTCCAGCGGCCCAGCGGGCTTGGACGCCGCCAGCACCTCCTTGAGGTCGCCGTCGATGAGGCTGGTGCGCCGGTCGCCGCCGAGATCCTTGGCCACGGTCGCCAGCTCGGTGGAGACGAGCTTCCTGAGCACGGTCTCGTCGTCGAGGATCGCGGTCAGCTCGGCGATCTCCGCGCGGAGCTTCTCCTGCTCGCTCTCCAGCTCGAGCTTGTCGTACTTGGTGAGGCGGCGCAGCGGCGTGTCGAGGATGTAGGCGGCCTGGATCTCCGACAGCTTGAACTGCTTCATCAGGCCGTCCTTGGCGGCGGCCGCGTTCTCGCTGTTGCGGATGAGTTTGATGACCTTGTCGATGTCGAGCAGGGCCAGCAGCAGACCCTCGACCAGGTGCAGGCGTTCCTCGCGCTTGCGCCGGCGGAACTTCGTGCGCCGCGTGACGACCTCGTAGCGGTGCTTGAGGAAGACCTCCAGCAGCTCCTTCAGGCCGAGCGTCTGCGGCTGCCCGTCGACCAGCACCAGGTTGTTGATGCCGAACGACTGCTCCATCGGCGTCAGCCGGTAGAGGTCCGCGAGCAGCGCCTGCGGGTTCACCCCGACCTTGCACTCGATGACGAGCCGGATGCCGTTCTCGCGGTCGGTGAGGTCCTTGACGTCCGCGATGCCGGTGAGCCGCTTGGACTTGTTGACCTCGTCGGTGATCTTCTCGACGATCCGCTCCGCACCCACGCCGTACGGAAGTTCGGTCACCGTGATCGCCTGGCGCCCGCGCGAACCTTCCAGCAGCCCGATCTCGACCTTCGCGCGCATGCGGACCACGCCGCGGCCCGTCTCGTAGGCCTTCCGGACCTCGTCGAGGCCGAGCAGGATGCCGCCGGTCGGCAGGTCGGGCCCCGGCACGAACTCCATGAGCTTGTCGAGGTCCGCGTTCGGGTGCGTGATCAGCCACCGCGCCGCCCCGATGACCTCGCGCAGGTTGTGCGGGATCATGTTGGTGGCCATGCCGACCGCGATGCCGGACGTGCCGTTGACCAGCAGGTTCGGGAACGCCGCCGGGAGCACCGACGGCTCCTCCAGCGAGCCGTCGTAGTTCGGCCGGAAGTCGACCGTGTCCTCGTTCAGCTCGCCGACGAGCTGCATCGCCGCATGGGACATGCGTGCTTCGGTGTATCGGCTCGCGGCCGGCCCATCGTCCGGGGACCCAAAATTGCCGTGCCCGTCGATCAACGGCTCGTTGAGAGAGAAGTCCTGCGCGAGGCGGACCAACGCGTCGTAGATCGCCGTGTCACCGTGCGGGTGGTAGCGACCCATCGTGTCGCCGACCACGCGGGACGACTTCACGTATGGGGAAGTGGGCCGCTGACCGTTGTCGTGCATCGAGTAGAGAATGCGGCGGTGCACGGGCTTGAGGCCGTCGCGCGCGTCGGGCAACGCCCGCGAGTGGATGACCGAGTAGGCGTACTCCAGGTACGAGTCCTCGATCTCCGTCTTCAACGAGTTGTCGAGAACCGTGGCGCCGGCGCGGTCGAATGCGGCGGGGTCGACCCTGGTCGTGGGTCCCTTGCGGCGTGCCATGACTGTTCCAGCTCTTTCTGTCTCAAGGCTCAGAGGTCGATGGCCGACTGGTCGACCCGTGCGGAGGACTCGATGAGCCAATTGCGGCGCGGCTCGACTTTCTCGCCCATCAGCAGTTCGAGTGCTTCCTCAGCCGCTTCGGCATCGTCCATCGTGATGCGCCGGACGGAACGGCTGGTGGGATTCATCGTGGTCTCCCACAACTCGTCCGCGTCCATCTCGCCCAACCCCTTGAACCGGGGCACCGGCGTGACGACCGTCTTGCCCGCCTTTTCCAGCTTCGCGACCGTCTGCTCCATCTGACGCTGGGTGAAGGTGAAGTGCGTTTCGGCGTTGCGCCCGCGGGTCATGACCTTGTGCAACGGAGGCATGGCGGCGTACAAGCGGCCATCCTCGATCACGGGCCGCATGTACTTGGCGAACAACGTGATCAGCAGCGTCCGGATGTGACTGCCGTCGACGTCCGCGTCCGCCATCAGGATCACTCGGCCGTATCGCATCTGCGAAAGGTCGAAGGTGCGGCCGGTGCCGGCGCCGAGCACCTGCACGATGGAAGCGATCTCAGCGTTGCGGAGGGTGTCGGCGAGCGACGCCTTCTGCACGTTGAGAATCTTGCCGCGCAAGGGAAGCAGCGCCTGATACTCCGAAACGCGAGCCATTCTGGCACTTCCGAGGGCGCTGTCGCCTTCCACGAGGAAGAGCTCGGAACGGGACACCCCGGTCGTGCGGCAGTCGACGAGCTTCGCGGGCATCGCGGCGCCTTCGAGGGCCGTCTTGCGGCGCGCGGCGTCCTTCTGCTGCTTCTGGGTGAGCCGGACGCGGGAGGCGTCGACGACCTTCTGCAGCACCGTCTTGGCTTCGGTCTTGGTCTTGCGGTCCTCGGTCCACGCCCGGATCTGCGCGTCGACGATGCCCTGCAGCACCTTGGTGATGCCCGCGGTGGACAGCTCGTCCTTGGTCTGCGAGGTGAACTGCGGCTCGGGGATGCGGACGTGGATGACGGCCGTCATGCCTTCGAGCACGTCGTCCAGCGTCGGCGGGTCCTCCTTGGGCTTCAACAACCCGCGCGTCTTGGAGATCGCGTCCTGCACGGCCTTCAGCACCGCGCGGTCGAAGCCGCGGCGGTGAGTGCCGCCGTGCATGTTGCGGATCGTGTTGGTGAAGCACTCGACGGTGCGCTCGTAGCCGGTGCCCCAGCGCAGTGCGACCTCGATCTCGGCCTGACGCTCCACTTTGGACCGCATCACGCCGTTCTCGTCGGCGGCGTTCTCGAAGTAGGTGCCGGAGCCGGTGATCACCAGGGTGCCGGAGACCGCGCGGTCGCCGGCGGGCGCGAGGAAGTCGACCATGTCGGTCAGGCCGTGCGGGTAGTGGAAGACCTCTTCGGAGATCGAGTCTTCCAGCGCCGTCCGGAGCACGTAGGTCACGCCCGGCACGAGGAACGCCGTGTTGCGCATCTTCAGGCGGACGGCTTCCACGTCCAGCGCGGCGCCGTTCTCGAAGTAGCGGGCGTCGTACCAGTAGCGGGTCGAGGTGCCGGTCGACTCGTTGCGCTTCATCTTGCCGACGACCTGAAGACCCGCCTGGCGCGTGAACTTCGCCTTCGGGCCGGGACCGTCGAAGACGCCGGGCACGCCGTGCGCGAACGACATCTCGTGCACCTTGCCGCCACGCCGCACCGTGACGTCGTACCGGTGGGAGAGGGCGTTGACGGCCGAGGCGCCGACGCCGTGCAGGCCGCCGGAGGTCTTGTAGCCGGAGCCGCCGAACTTGCCGCCTGCGTGCAGCTTGGTGAGGACGAGTTCCACACCGGACAGACCGGACTTCGCGTGCACGTCGGTCGGGATGCCCCGGCCGTCGTCGTCGACCTGGACGCTGCCGTCGGCGTGCAGCGTGACCACGATCTTCGTTGCATGACCTGCAACGCCTTCATCGGTGGAGTTGTCGACGATCTCGCTGAAGAGGTGGTTGATGCCCCGGCTGTCGGTCGACCCGATGTACATTCCAGGCCGCTTGCGGACGGCCTCGAGTCCTTCGAGGTGCGTCAGGTCGTCGGCCCCGTACAGGGTCTCTGCGGTCACGGGTATTTCTCCCTGGTTGTGTGCGGACTGCCAGCAGGGTATCCGCCTGGACCGACAATATTTCGCAGGACGCTCGTCACGGACGTGGAAACCGCCCTGGGTGGTGCGTCACAAAGCCCGGCGGCACGGTCTCGTCGCGGCCCGGACGGCCGTGCTGACCAGCCAAAGCCCGGGGTTCCGCGATCGGCCGCCGCCCAAACGAGACCCGTGCTCCAGGTCGGGCAAAGCGACGAAGTCCACCGCGCCCGTGTGCGTGTAGTGACTCGCGTGGTGGACGAGGAGTTGGCGCACGTCACGTCCGCGATGAGCCGCGGAGTGCCCGGACGGGTGCGGCCACCAGACCGCCGCCGGGCCCACCCGGGCCCCCGTGATCCCCAGCTCGCGCACCCGTGACCAGACCGGCGCACCCCGCAACCGCGTTCGCCGGCGACGGCCACTCCGCCGATCTGTCCGGTGTGGACAGTCACGGTCCCGGGAACGTCGATGATCATGCCGGCGACGACCTCTCGATCACCCGCCGAGCCCGCGCCCGCCGAGCCGATGCCGGGCCGATGCATCGGACGGCTCCGGGTTGCGCGCGTGACCTGGTCGAGACCTTCCCGACACTGACCCGTGAACCGGGATGAACATCGGCACGTATGCCCCGGTGTCAACAACGGACCGAGGGACGGAGCGAACGCGTGCGCCATGGTGTGGACTCGGCGGGGCTGTTCCAGCAGACCGCGCACAGCCCGTCCTACTTCGAGCTGTCGCGGACCGGTGCCGGTGAGCTCGTCGACTTCTGCATCCCGTGCAACCCGTACTTCCCCACGCCCGAGATGTTCGAGGAGCTCTCGAAGAACCTCGAATCGGTCCTGAAGTTCTACCCCAGCGACTCGTCCAAGATCGCGCAGCAGCTCTCCACCGTGCTCGGGCTCAACCCGGCCACGATCGCGATGTCGAACGGCAGCACCGAGCTGATCACGTGGATGGACCACATGTGGATCCACGACAGCATCGCCATCCCGATCCCCACCTTCGGCCGGTGGACCGACCAGCCGATGGAGAGCAACAAGCGCGTCGACATGTTCCTGCTCCAGGAGAGCAACAACTTCGAGCTCGACGTCGACGAGTACATCAAGTTCATCCGTGCCCGCGGCAGCAGGACGGCCGTGATCTGCAACCCGAACAACCCCGACGGCGGCTACCTGTCGCGCCGGGAGATCGTCCGGTTCATGGACGAGCTGGCCGACCTGGACCTGGTCGTCATCGACGAGTCGTTCATCGACTTCGTCGAGGTCGAGCGCAACCCGTCGGTCGCCGCCGAGGCGTCCATCCGGCCCAACGTGGTCGTGCTCAAGAGCCTCGGCAAGAACTTCGGTCTGCACGGCATCCGGTTCGGCTACCTGGTGGCGAACCCGGGACTGGCGGGCAAGATGCGCCAGACGCTGCCGAAGTGGAACCTCAACTCCCTCGCCGAGACCGTCGTGTTCATGCTGGCCGAGCACGAGGCCGAGTACGCCGAGAGCCTGCGGCTGCTCAGCCGGGACCGCTACCGCATGGGCATGGAGCTCTCCCGCATCCCCGATCTGACCGTGTACTCGTCGCAGGCCAACTTCCTGCTGGTCAAGCTCGGTGGCGGCATGGACGGCCGCGAACTGCGCGACCACCTGCTGTCCCGGCACCAGGTCTTCATCCGCGAGTGCGGCAACAAGCTCGGCATGAGCAGCCGTTTCGCGCGCCTGGTGGTGCGGCCGGACCAGGACGTCGACCGGCTGGTCGAAGGCATCCGCGACTTCACCCAAGCGAGGTGGACCGACCACTCCTCAAGCCACGCCAGCGAACCGTCGCTGCTCATGCACAGCGCCTGAAATGCTTACCGAAAGGTCTCCTGAAATGTCATCACCGCACGTCCTCAGCGGTCGGCGCGGCCAGGTGGCTGCGGCCGCGCTGGTGGCCGCCACACTGCTCAACGCGGCCATGTTCGGTTCGAACGCCACGGCGTCGTCACACCGCGAAGCACCGCTGATCGCGGGTGACCCGGCCGTCGACAACACGGACCTTTACGCGTTCGTCAGCCCGGACCACAAGGACACGGTCACGCTCGTCGGCAACTGGTCGGGCTTCCAGGAGCCCAACGGCGGCCCCAACTTCTTCCCGTGGGCCGAGGACGCCCAGTACGACTTCAACGTCGACAACGACGGTGACGCCAAGCCCGACGTCATCCTGCGGTTCATGTTCCACAACGACGACCGGCGCAAGAACAACACGTTCCTGTACGCCAACGGTGTCGTGGACTCGCTCGACGACGAGAACCTGTTGTTCCGCCAGCGCTACGACCTCGAGGCGATCTACCAGAACGGCCAGAAGGTCAAGCTCGCCAACAACGCCCCGGTCGCGCCGTCGCCCAACGGGCCCGCGTCGATGCCGGACTACAAGAAGCTGCGCGACCAGGCGATCGTGCAGATCCCCGGCGGCGGCAAGGTCTACGCCGGCCCGTCCGACGACGCGTTCTTCGCGGACCTGCGCGTGTTCGACCTGCTCTACGGCGGCAACCTGAGCGAGGTCGGCCAGGACACCCTGCGCGGCTACAACGTCAACACCATCGCGATCCAGCTGCCCAAGCACGCGCTGGCGCTCAAGAACGACGTGCACCGCAACCCGAACATCGGCGTCTGGAGCACCACGTCGCGGCGCAGCCTGAAGCTCTCGCCGGGCAAGGCGGAGCCGCAGGGCGACTTCGTGCAGGTCTCGCGCCTGGGCAACCCGCTGGTGAACGAGGTCGTGGCCCCCGCGGGCCTCAAGGACGCGTTCAACGGCCTGCGTCCGGACCAGGACGCCGGCGTGAAGGACCTGGTCGACCGGGTGGTGAACCCGGAGCTGCCCAAGCTGATCGAGGGCATCTACAAGATCCCGGCACCGCAGGGCCCGCGCGACGACCTGGCCGAGATCTTCCTGACCGGCATCACCAAGAAGCTGGGCGCGCAGATCAACGCCGACCTGAACTCGCAGGTCAACAACGCCGACGTCGACCAGCACCGGTTCCGCCCCAGCGAGATGCTGCGGCTGAACCTGATGATCGACCCGAACGCCAACCCGAACCGTCTCGGCCTGCTCGCCGGTGACACGCAGGGCTTCCCGAACGGCCGTCGCCTCACCGACGACGTGGTGGACATCGCCGTGCAGGCGATGGAGGGTGCCGCGGCGTCCGGCAAGCTCGTCGACGCGCTCGCCACGGGTGACAAGGTCGACGCGAACGACCAGCCCTTCGAGGCGAACTTCCCGTACGTGGGCCTGCCCCGCAACGGCACCGCCGTCAACACCAACGGCAACACGGCGAACGTCGCGGTCAACACGGTCGGCAAGATCGGCAACCTCGACCCGATGGCGATGACCACCGCGGTGGGCTCCGCGCTCGTGTTCGGCGCCGCGTTCTTCCTGTGGCGCAAGCGGCAGCAGCACATCCGCAAGTACGGGTCGCACTCGAAGTGAAGTACCAACAACGGCAGGCCGTCGCGGTGGTTCTCCTGGTCACCGCGGCGCTTGCCCACCTCGCCGCCTCCGGTCCTGCCGACAGCAGGGCCGGGGGCGCGCCCCCGACTCCGGAGGCAGTTCCCGTTGTAGCGCAGCAGAACGAGATGCACCGCGTGGTGCACCAGCTGCAGCAGCGACTGCACGAACTGCCCCAGGACAAGGACTCCTGGGCGAAGCTCGGCGCGTCCTATGTGGAGCTGGCCCGCGTCACGGCCGACCCGACGTACTACGCGAAGGCCGAGGGCGCGCTGAAGAACGCGGGCGACACCGGCCTCGCCGCCATCGGCATGGGCACGCTGGCCAACGCCCGGCACGACTTCCCCGCGGCCCGCGACTGGGCCCGCAAGGCCATCACCGCACTGCCGTCCTCCGCGCAGGCGTACGGCGTGCTGGCGGACGCGTTGACGCAGCTCGGCGACGACGCGGGCGCCCAGGACGCGGTGCAGAAGATGCTGGACCTCAAGCCCAACACGGCGTCGTTCGCCCGCGCTTCCTTCCACTTCGAGCTCCACGGCGACGTCGACGGCGCCCGCGACGCGATGACGCGCGCGCTGACCGCTGCCGCGACGCCCGAGGAGATCGCGTTCTGCCAGTACCGGCTGGGCGAACTCGCGTTCGACCACAACCAGCTCGACGAAGCCGCTCAGCACTACGAGCAGGGACTGGCGGCGAGAGGAGACGACATGACTCTCACTCAGGGCAAGGCGAAGGTCGCGGTGGCACGGGGCGAGGCCCCGGTCGCCCTGGAGGCCTACCGCAAGCTGGTGGCGCGCGCTCCCCTGCCGCAGTACCTGCAGGAGTACGCGGAGCTGCTGGAGGCCAACGGCAAGGCCGAGGAAGCGGCCCGGCAGTACGACGTGCTGTCCGAGCAGCAGCGGCTGATGGAGTCGCAGGGCGCGTCCGACGACCTCGCCGCTGCTCTCGTGGCCGCGGACCGCGGCGACGGCATGCAGGCGCTGCGCCGGGCCGAAGCGGAGTGGAGCCGCCGCCAGAGCGTCTTCGTGGCCGACGCGATGGCCTGGGCGCTGCACGTGAACGGCCGCGACGCCGAAGCGCTCACCTACTCGGACCGCGCCAACGCGCTGGGCTGGCAGAACGCCACGTTCTCCTACCACCGCGGCATGATCCTCGCTGCTTTGGGCCGGGTCGCCGAAGCCCAGGAGGCCCTGGTGCAGGCGTTGCGGCTGAACGCGAACTTCTCCCCGCTGCAGTCGCTGAAGGCGGGCCGCAAGCTCGCCGAGCTGCGAGGCGGCCGGTGAGTCTGTCCAACTGGGTCGTGCGGCCCGTCCTGGTCGTGGCCCTCCTGCTGGCGGGCATCTTCTTCATCCACGGCGAGGCGTCCGCGCACCCGCTGGGCAACTTCAGCGTCAACCACTACCACGGCCTGCACCTGCACCCGGACCGCATCGACCTGAGATCCGTGGTCGACGTCGCGGAGATCCCGACGCTGCAGGAGAACCTGAAGGCGCGGGATGCGAAGCAGTGGTGTGTCGAGGTCGCGAAGACCGATGAGTCCACAGTGGACGGGCGTCGCATCACCTGGACGCTCTCCAGCTCCACCAAGGATCACCCCAAAGGCCAGGCGGATCTCTCCACGACCCGCCTGGTCTGCGAGTTCACCGCCAAGGTCGACCTCGACCGGCCGGCTCAGCTGCAGTTCCGCGACGTGTCGAACATCGACCGGGTGGGCTGGCGCGAGATCACCGCGGCCGGTTCCGGGATCAAGCTGACCGATTCGTCCGTGCCGACCGAGAGCATCAGCAACGAGCTCCGGGCGTATCCCGAGGACCTGCTCAGCAATCCGATGGACGTCCGGTCCGTCACCTTCAACGCCTCTCCCGGCAGCGGTTCCGAACCGAAGAAGGCCTCCGGCTCCCCCATCCAGTCGTTGAGCGTCACCGCGTCCGCCCTGAACGACATCCTGGGCAGCTCCGAGCTCACCCCGTGGCTCGGATTTTTGGCTGTGCTGCTCTCGTTGCTCCTCGGCGCGTCGCACGCGGCGTTGCCCGGTCACGGCAAGACGCTCATCGCGGCGTACCTCGCCGGCCGTGAGGGCAGGCCGAAGGACGCGTTCATCGTCGGCGCGTCGGTCACCGCCACGCACACAGGTGGCGTGCTGGTGCTCGGCCTGATCATCAGCGCTTCGTCGGCGTTCGCCGGCGAGCAGGTGCTGCGCTGGCTCGGGCTGGTCAGCGGCCTGATCATCACCGTGATCGGCGTGCTGTTGCTGCGCTCGGCCATGACGCGCGAGTCCGCACTCGTCGGTGCCGGCGTGGGTCACGGCCACGGACATGGGCACGGTCATGGCCACGGACACGGTCATGGGCACGGAACCGGGCACGGTCACGGGTACAGCCGGGCAAGCCTGATCGGCATGGGCGCGGCCAACGGACTGGTTCCGTCACCGTCCGCGCTCGTCGTACTCCTCGGTGCCATGGCCCTGGGCCGAACGTGGTTCGGCGTCCTGCTGGTCCTCGGTTACGGATTCGGCATGGCCACGACCCTCACCGCCGTCGGATTGCTGCTGGTGAAAGCCCGCGAGCGCGTCGAGAAATTCCTGGACGGCCGTGCCACCCGCGCCCTGTCGCATTACGCACCCGTCGGCACGGCCGCGATGGTGATCGTCGTCGGAGCATGGCTCACATTGCAGGCGGTCTGAATTACATCATTGTCAGCAGAAACGGACAGAGGCCCGGATTCCAGTGGAATCCGGGGCTCTGTCCGTTTGTGGCCGTAATGTCCTTTCAGGTTCGCCACCACCAAAGCCATGGCCTCCGCGTTCTCGACCCCCATCGACTAAAA
>NZ_JBEXPJ010000054.1:0-47157 GCF_040611995.1 Lentzea sp. NPDC006480 | reverse complement strand
GAGGGGAACGCGGGGCCCCCGCGTTCCCCTCCAACAGGGCGGTCAGGAGGATTTGATCGCGGCGTCGTAGAGGGTTTTTTTGCTGATGCCGGCCGCCTCCGCCACCTCGGCGGCGGCCGACTTCATCCGCTCCCCGTCGGCGACGCGCTGCCTGACCTCGGCGACCAGGGTCTCCAGGTCGGGCTTGTCCTCGGCGGGGGCCGGGCCGAGCACCACGGTGATCTCGCCGCGTGCGCCTTCCACGGCCCACGCGGCTAGTTCGGCGAGAGTTCCCCGCACGACCTCTTCGTACTTCTTCGTCAGCTCGCGGCACACGGCGGCGGAACGGTCCGGCCCGAGCACCTCGACGGCGTCCGCGAGCGTGTCCGCGAGCCGATGGGGTGCCTCGAAGAAGACGACGGTGCGTTGTTCGGTGGCGAGCGGCGCGAACCAGCGCTTGCGCTCACCGGACTTGCGCGGCGGGAAGCCGTCGAACGCGAACCGGTCGCTGGGCAGGCCGGACACGGCGAGCGCGGTCGTCACGGCGGACGGCCCCGGCAGGCAGGTGACCTTGAGATCCTGCTCGACACACGCGGCGACCAACCGGTAACCGGGATCGGACACGGACGGCATTCCGGCGTCGGTCACGAGCAGCACGGTCTCACCGTTGTGCAGCGACTCCAGCAGCCCGGGCAGCCGCGACGTCTCGACCTGGTCGTAGAAGCTGATCACCCGTCCGGACGGTTTGACCTGCAACGCGGCCGCGAGACTGTGCAGCCGCCGGGTGTCCTCCGCGGCGATCACATCTGCTGTCTCCAGCGCCTCGACCAGGCGTGGTGAAGCGTCGCGGATGTCGCCGAGCGGGGTGGCGGCCAGGACCAGACGGCCTGAACCGGATACAGGACTCACATGCTGCACCCTACGATCGGCGGCGTGACAGTCCTCGTGCAGCCAGGAGAGGCGCCCGTCGTCGTCGAGGAGCCACGCACGGATCGTGCGGCGGCACTCGACCCGCCTCCCTTCGGAGACCGCATGCGCGGGTGGCTCATGACGATCGTCGTGACGCTGATCGGCGCCGTCGTCCGGTTCTGGAACCTCGGGTATCCGACGGACAAGGGCACGCCGATCTTCGACGAGAAGCACTACGTGCCGCAGACGGCACAGGTGCTGCGCAACGGCGGCTACGAGGACAATCCGGGCTACGAGCTGATCGTGCACCCGCCGCTCGCCAAGCAGCTGATGGCGATCGGCCAGGAGCTCTTCGGCTACGACGGCATCGGCTGGCGGTTCGCCTCGGCGCTCGCGGGCGCGATCACGATCTTGATGATCGTCCGCATCGCCCGCCGCCTGACCCGCTCGGACCTGCTGGGCGCGCTGGCCGGCGTGCTGCTCATCGCGGACGGCGTCTCGCACGTCCAGTCGCGGATGGGCATGCTCGACATCTTCCTGGCGCTGTTCGTCGTCGCCGCGTTCGGCTGTCTGGTCGTGGACCGCGAACAGGTCCGTGAACGACTGGCTGTCGCCGTGCGCGAGGGGTTCGTCAACAACTCGGCGTTCGGGCCCTGGCTGGGCTTCCGCTGGTGGCGCTTCGGTGCGGGGGTCTCGCTCGGCCTCGCGTGCGGCGTGAAGTGGTCGGGCATCTGGTACATCGGCGCGTTCGGGCTGCTGACGGTCGTCTGGACCGCCCTGGCGCGCCGGGCCGCCGGTGTCGAGGAGCCGTGGCTGGGCACGATCGCGAAGGACGTGCTGCCGTCGCTGGGCGGCCTCGTCGCGATCCCGGTGCTGGTCTACGTCGCGACGTGGTTCCCGTGGATGGCCAGCGAGACCGGCATCGACCGGCACGTGGTCGGCGGCAAGGTCAAGGACATCTCGTACATCCCGGATGTCCTGCAAGGGCTCTGGTACAACGCCAAGACCGTCTACAACTTCCACGTCGGGCTGGTCACCTCGGCGACCAACCACCACCCGTGGGAGTCGAAGCCGTGGACGTGGCCGATGGGCCTGCGTCCGATGCTCTACTACTACGAGGGCAGCGTGACGGGCTGCGGCGCGGCGTCGTGCGTCGGCGCGATCATGCTGATCGGCACGCCCGCGATGTGGTGGCTCGCGTTCCCGGTGATCGGCTGGGCGCTCTTCCGCACCATCGGCCGGATGGACTGGCGCTACGCCGGCGTCCTCGTCGCGTACATGGCCGGGCTGCTGCCGTGGTTCCTCAACCTCGACCGGCAGATGTACTTCTTCTACACCACCCCGATGGCGCCGTTCCTGGTGCTGCTGATCGTGCTGGCGCTGGGCGAGATCCTGGGTCGTCGTACGGCCGGTTCCGAACGGCGCGGCACCGGTCTGCTCGTGGTGGCGCTGTACGTCGGCATCGTGGTGGCGAACTTCGTGTGGCTGTGGCCGATCTTGAACGGCGTGCCGATCACGCCGGAGATGTGGCAGCAGGAGCTGTGGTTGCCAAGCTGGCGCTGATCTTCAGTGGTGGTGGGTTAGCATTGCTGGTCAGCCACGCCCTGACCTGGTGACCGGTGGAGACTTAGCACGTCACCGCGCGTCCTCACGACGGGCGGACTCCGGGGGGATTCAGTCGCGTGAGCGCCACAGTCGAGATCGGCCGAGAACAGCGCAGATGGAGCGTCGGCAGCGGCAGACCGAAGAAGGTCGGCTTCCGCACCGACGTCCAGGCCCTGCGCGCGATCGCCGTGCTGGCCGTGGTGGTGAACCACTTCTGGCCTGACGGGCTGACCGGCGGCTACGTCGGCGTCGACGTCTTCTTCGTCATCTCGGGTTTCCTGATCACTTCCCACCTCGACCGCGAGATCGTCCGCACCAGCCGGGTGCGGTTCGGCAGGTTCTACGCGCGGCGGGTCAGGCGGCTGCTGCCCGCGGCGTTCCTGGTCCTCGCCGTCAGCGTCGTCCTGGCCTACTTCCTGCTGCCCTACCCGCGCTGGGCGGCCAGCGCCAGGGAGGCCTTCGCCGCTGCCTACTACGTGGAGAACTGGCTGCTCGCCGCGGAGTCGGTGAACTACTCGGCGCAGGGCCAGGCCGCGAGTCTGGTCCAGCACTACTGGTCGCTCTCGGTCGAGGAGCAGTTCTACCTGTTCTGGCCGCTGCTGCTGATCGGCCTGTTCAAACTGGGCGGACGTCGCTGGGTGACGAACGGCGTCGTGGCGCTCGGCGCGCTGTCGCTCGGCCTGAGCGTCTACTACACGACCGTCTCCCCGAGCGCGGCGTATTTCATCACTCCGGTCCGGGTGTGGGAGTTCGCGCTCGGCGCCGGTGTGGCGATGGCCTCCGCACACCTGGTGCTGCCTCGCGTGGCCGCCGAGATCGCGGCGTTGTCAGGGCTGGCGATGATCATCGGAGCGGCGTTCGCGTACGACCGCCACACGCCGTTCCCCGGCTGGCTCGCCCTGATCCCGGCGGTCGGTGCCGGCATGGTCATCATCTCCGGCCTGCGCCCCGGCAAGCAGTGGCACACTCCGCTGACCGCCTCGCGACCGGTGCAGTTCGTGGGCGACATCAGCTACTCGCTCTACCTCTGGCACTGGCCGCTCGTGCTGCTCGCACCGTTCGCGCTGAGCGATCAGCTGGAAGGCGGCACCCTCGGCACGCCTTGGCTCCTGGGCCTGCTCGCATTGTGCCTGGTGCTCGCCTGGGCGACGAAGGTGCTGGTCGAGGACCGCGGCATGTCGTGGGGCCCGCTGGTGCGCAGCACCACACTGACGTTCACCGGCATGGCGGCGGGTCTCGCGGTCGTCGCCGTGCTCGCCACCCAGCTCCAGCTGACTTACGACCGGCATGTCGCGCAGGCGGAGCGGGACCCGGTCGCAGAGCGGAACAACCCGTGCTACGCCGCCAATGCCATGATCGCCACCACCGGCTGCGCCGAGCCGTTCGGCCCGGCCAGACAGCCCGTGATGGGCCCGGCCAACGAGTACTTTCGGAAGGCACCCGAATGCGGGCCGGAGGAGTGGATCACCCTCGGCAAGTACAGGTACAACATGGCGACCTGCGACTTCTCCGGCGGTTCCGCGACCGCGCAGAAGGTGTGGCTGGTGGGCGACTCGCACGCCCAGCACTGGCAGCCGGCGATCTTCGAAGTCGCCCGCGAACGCAAGTGGGTGCTCAAGTTCAGCTACCTCGGCGCGTGCCCGGTCGCGAACGTCCGGGTCACGGAGTTCATCGGCGCGCCCGTCACCGCCGAGCAGGCCGACCAATGTGCCACCTGGAGCACGCAGCTGAGCGACATGATCGCCAACGAGAAACCGGCGCTGGTCGTGACGTCGTTCTTCGCCCGCGAGGAGACCGTCGACGACGGGAGCGGCCGCAGCCAGGCCGAGCAGTACCGCGAGGGCGTGCAACCGCTGTGGCGGAAGTGGACGGACGCGGGTGCCCGCGTGATCGTGCTCGCCGATCCGCCGTACAACACGGCGGACCGCACGGCCGACTGCGTGGCCCTGCACCCGAAGAAACCCGAGGCTTGCGCCGCCGCGCGCGAGCAGGCCAACTCCTTCGACGCGATGGCGGAGGCCGCTCGCACGGCGGACAACCCCGGTGTGTCGCTGATCGACCTGACCGACTACTTCTGCGACCAGAAGAAGTGCTACGCCGTGATCGGGAACGTGGCGGTCTACTACGACTACAACCACCTCAACAGCGAGTTCAGCCGCAGTCTGGCGCCGATGATCGCGAAGGCCATCGGTTAGCTCTCGCTGATCTCCAGGGCTTTCTCCTCGGTCAGGTCGCCTTCGAGTCGCATGGTGACCTGGCCTCGTTGCCAGAGCAGGGTTTTCCCGGTTCCCCGCGGTTCTTCGTCGTGCCACTGGCCGTTGCGGTCGATGTAGAAGAAGACGTGCGGGTACGGGATCCAGATCTTGTCGCCGATCTGCTCGACACCCTCGTTGTAGATCAGCTTGCCGGCGGTCGAGCTGATCGTGCCGTCGAACTGGTCCAGCCTGATGTTCCCGTAGTGCAGCGTGACGAACCGTCCTTCGTGGACGGTGATCCGGTCGGGCGTGCCGAGTTCGGCCGGCAGGTAGATCTCGAACGGCATCTGCTTCCTGGCCTCGTCGAGCGAAACCTCCTGGCTGGGCAACGGGGGTGCGACCGTCGGCGGCGGCTCGGTGCGGAACTCGACGCCGGCGAACTCCAGGAGGTGCTGGACGCCCGCGCGCACGGCCGGGGACACCGCGAACGCGATCGCGAACGCCGTCACGGCCGCGACAAGTGCGGCGAGCCAACGGTTTCGGCGTCTTGGTGTGTTGATGTTCGCGAGGACCTGCGCCGTGACGTTCGGAGGTTCCGGCACGTGGATGTTCTGACTGAGGTCGCGGAGGGCGGCCTCGACGTCGCTATCGCTCATGGGCCACCTCCTCCAGCATCGGGCGCAGCTTGGCCAGCGCGCGGGACAGCCGTGACTTCACGGTTCCCTTGGCCAGGTTGAGGGTCTGCGCTGTCTCGGCCTCGCTCAGGTCCAGCAGGTAGCGGCACGTGACGACCTGGCGGTCGTGCTCGTTCAGGCTCTGCACGGCTTTCAGGAGCTTGGCGCGGGAGTCGTCGACCAGCGTGCCGGGGTCGTCGTGGTCGACGGTCTCCGTGATGGTGGCCATCTTCAGCTCCATCAGGTTGCGGCGCCGTCTGCCGCGATGCAGGTTCTTGGTCTCGTTGGCGACGATCTTCAGCAGCCACGGCTTGAAGTCGGCTTCGGGTCTGAAGGTGCCGAGCTTCCGGTACGCCTTCACGAACGCCTCCTGCACCACGTCGCCGGCGTCCGCACCCGCCCCGAGCAGGTACGCCGTCCGGTGCGCGAGCGCGGTGTACCGGGTGACCAGCTCGCCGTAGGCCGCCTGGTCACCTGCGATCGCCCGTGCCACCGCGTCGTCCGTGATGCCCTTCCTACACCGGGAACCCCTGCTTGGTTCCCGGTGTAACTCCCGCATGAGGATTCTCGCGTTGATGTGCGCATTCCTACTGGTGAGCGCACCTTCTGCGGTTGCGGGCGGCTGGGCGGTCACGTACCTGGACCCGGCGCCGTCGATCCAACCGTCGGTGACCCACACCGTCGGCTACTGGGTGCTGCAGCACGGCACCCATCCGTTTTCCGGCGATCTCGGCAAGACGGGGCTGCGCTTTGCCGCCGGTGCGGACTCCCGGGAGTTCGTGGGCGTCGCGCTGGGCCAGCCCGCGCACTACGCCGTGACGTTTGTGTTGCCCGCGGGCACGTACGAGGTCTTCGGCGTGCAGGGGATGTTCCAGGACCATCCGCTCGGGACGCTGACCGTGCCGGGCGCCTTCCAGATGAAGCCGCCGGACCCGCAGCTGGTGATGCCGGGCTCGACCGAACCGTGGCCGTGGCAGGAGATCGCGCCGCCGCTCACCAAGCCCGCGGTCGCGCCGGCCGCGGCGGTGTCTGCACCTGGATCTGAGCCCTCGCCCGCGCCGGTGTGGCTCGTCGGGCTCGTGGTGGTGGCCGCCGCAGGGTTGTTCGTGTTGCTGCGCAAGAGATTGCGTCCGGTGCCACGGAGGTGAAGTGGAGAGGCGATCGGCGGAAACCGCCTCTCCACTCCTCGCGAGGCATCCCTGCGATGCCGAGGCTTCCGGGTGAACCACGACCTAGGTCGTTGAACGATGAACCACCGTTACGGACCGGTACGACGTTCACCCGGTTCGCCTACATCGGCATGTGCTTCGTGGGCGGCGGGCTCGGCTTGCTGATGACCCGCGTGATCGGGCCTTCCTTGCTCATGCCCTGCTGGTCGAGGAACCCGGACAGCTGTCCACGCACCTGCGCCAGCGTCGGACGGCGGCCCGGTTCCGGGTCCATCGCCGCGAGCAGAAGCCTGGCGTGCGCGCTGTTCTGCGGCAGCTTGGTGATCGGTTCGCCCTGGGCGGCGGCCATCAGCGAGGAGATCGGGTTCTCGCGGGAGCCGCGCGGTGGGTGGCCGGTCAGGGCGTAGGAGACGGTCGCCGCGAGCTGCCAGGAGTCCGAGGCCGGGGACGCCGTCTCGCCGCGCGCCGTTTCCGGGGCGAGGAAGTCCGGGGTGCCGACCATCATGCCGGTGGCGGTGAGGGTGCTGTCGCCCTTGGAACGGGCGATGCCGAAGTCGATCAGGTGCGCCGTGCCCTGGCCGTCGACGATCACGTTGGACGGCTTCACGTCGCGGTGCAGAACGCCTCGGTCGTGGGCGGCGGCCAGCGCGTCGGCCATGTTCAGCCACAGGCGGGCGGCCAGCTTGTCGTCGATCAGGCCGTTCTTCAGGACGGTCTCGGACAGCGAGGCGCCCTCGATGTACTCCATGACCAGGGCGAGGCCGTCCGGGTCCTGGACGATGTCGAACACCCGCACGCAGTTGGGGTGCCGGACCGCGGCCAGCGCGCGGGCCTCGCGGAGCATGCGCGCCTCGGTCTCGTTGTCCGGAGCGTGCGCGAGTTTCACGGCGACGGTGCGGTCGAGCTGCTCGTCGACGGCCAGCCAGACCGTGCCGAACCCGCCGGAGCCGAGCTGGCGGACGCGGCGGAACCTGCCGTTGCCGGGGTTCCAGACCTTGCCCGACTTCTGCACCGGCGCGGGTGCGTCGGCATTCGCGGCTCCAGGACCGAACGGCAGCGGGCCCGGCGTGTCGGCGAGGACGGCGGGCTGGGACGGCTGCGGGGGCTTGGGCTGCGGCAGCACCTCGGCGACGCGGGTCGGCGGGTACTGGCCAGGAGGCGGCTGGACCGGGCGCATCGGCCGGTTCATCGGCGCGGGCTGGTACTTCGGCACCTGCGCCGGCTGGTACGGCGGCGGGTTCTGCCCGTGCTGCGAGGGCTGATGCGGGGGCGGCTGGTGCTGCGCGGCCGTGATCGGCTTGGTCGGCGCCTTCGGCTGGCCCTGCGGCAACTGGTTGTTCTGGGGCTGCGGCGTGCGCGCCACCGGCTGCGGTGGCGGGTTCTGCGAGTTCCGGTCCTGAGACCGGTCGCGGCCGGGGCGGTTCAGCATGGCGGTAGTCAACCCGAAAATCCGCACGACGATTGAGCCGATTACCGCAATCGGCAGAAAGCCCAGCAGCACATGGCCCACCAGGGTCACCGGAAACGCGGACGTCGTCACCAGCAGTACCAGGAACATCGGCCAGAACACCCGGCGCGGCCAGTTCGGCCCGAGCCGGAACGCCGACCCCGACTGCAGCATCACGAACAACAGGCACAGCAACGCCAGCGCCACGGTGATCACGGCGGCGATCATGAACACGACCTGACCGGGCCGCTGCACCACGCCGATGATCGACGGAGCGCCGTCGACCAGATAGCTGCCCTGCGAGAACTGCCCGAAGCAGGTGGCCTCGTCGAGCGAGCCCGACCCGCTGATGGCCCGCCTGGACAGCCCCTGCACGGTGCCGCGCATGATCAGCCACGGCAGCACCAGGCAACTGGAGACGCCGAGCACGGTGAAGATGGCACCCGTCAACGGCCCGTAGGAGTTGCCGACGACCCGGCGCACCGCGATGGACAGCAGCGCCCCGACCGTGGGGAACAACCCGAGAACCGCGCCGAGCGCTGTGGTGGTCCACACCCAGTCACCGGGGCAGACACTCGCGCCCACGAAGCCGTGCAGCCACGTGAGCAAGGACTCCGCGAGCCCCACGACCCACACCACCCCTTCCGCGATCACCCCCAGCCTAGGCGTCCCGACAGCCTACGGTGCGTAATTGGTCTGCGGTTGACGCCACAGCAACCTGTTGCATGATCACTGCGTTGTACCTCCGTCTCAAACGGTTCTGCCAGGGTGTTGGTTCATGAGAATCGCTGCCCTGTCGACCACTACAACGCTCTTGTGTCCGGTCCTGTTGACCGCCGCCACCGTTGATGTCGGCCGGCGGAGTGGAAGCGTCACGTGCGGCGGCGCGGTCCGCACGAATGGATGACTCGTCTGCCGACCGAGGACGTGCCGCCCTGCGGACCGGCAGGAGGCCGCGCTCCTTTCGTCGCGGCGAGCACCTGATCACCGCCGGCACGTCGAGCGACGAGGTCCTGCTGATCGAGTCGGGCCTGGTCAAGGTCGTCCTGCCGACCTCGGACGCCCGCGAACCGATCACCGGCCTCTACGGCCCCGGCGACCTGCTCGGCGAGATCGGCGTGACCACCGGCGCTCCCCGCAGCGCACACGTGATCGCGCTGGTCCCGGGCACGGCGCTGCACATCGCGGGCAGCCACTTCCTGGCGCTGCGTGACGACGACCCGGACATCCGGCGGCTGATCGACGAGACCTGGCGCAAACGGCAGCGCAACGCCGACGAGAACCAGCTCCGGCAGATGCGCAACGGCGCCCCGCGGGTCGCGATGTGCCTGCTGTCATGGGCCCGCGAGTTCGGCGTCCTGGTCGGATCCGGCCTGGAGTTGCGCGGTGTGAGCCAGCAGGACCTCGCGCACGCCGTCGCGATGTCCGTGAAGACCGTCGAGCCGTTGCTGCACGAATTGCGCGAGCACGGCCTGCTCGTCACCGGCAGGCTCTGGTACCGACTGCCCGCACCTGACCGGCTTGGCCATTTCATTGCCACCGCGGGTGGCATGAACTGACCACGAGTTGCCCCTGTTTTCCGGGGGAGCGCGCCTGCCGCAACCACCACACTCGCTGTCTTCCCAGAGATGGAGGCAGCGAGTGAATCCCGTTCCGCAGCACCGCGCGTTGCTCGGCGTCGACGTCATCGGCTCGGCGCAGCTGCCCGGCTACCTGATGAACGCCATCCCCGCCACGGTCGCGACCCTGGTCGAAACCGCACTGACGAAGAGCGGAATCACCGAGGACGACATGCTCTCCCTGGAGTCACCGGGCGACGGCGTGCTCATGGTGCTGCCGAGCAGCCGGCTGGGTGCGGTCCTCGACGCCGCGGTCCTCCTCGACCAGCTCACCACCGACCACAACCGCTGGCAGAAACCGGAAGTGCGCCTGCGCACCGCCGTTCACGTCGGTCCCGTCGGTGAGAACGGCTTCCACCGGGCCCGCGTCGTCCACTCACGGTTGCTGGACGCGCCGGAGTTCAAGGACCTCCTCAGGCGCTGCCACGAGGAAGGCTCCGAGGACACCGCGAACGCCGCGGTGATCGTTTCCTCGGAGGCCCTCGACACGGCGTTCAGCGGGGACCACACGCGGGTGGCGCGGCGCAGCGACTTCGCCTCACTCCCCGTGGCGCACAAGGAGTACCGGCACGAGGCGTGGGTTCGCGTGCCCGGTTTCGACTCGCGCACCCTGGCCGGATTCGCCGACCCCGCGCCTGCTCCGGAACCTGCCGCGCGTTACCAGAACATCGCGCACGGCGAAGTGAACACCCAGATCAGCACCGTCAGCGGCGGCCTCACCATCTACGGAGGTCAGCGGCGATGAGCGACGACCAGCAGCACGACCAGGCGGAGACCTCCGAGCAGAGGTTGTCGCCGAACGAGCCCGCGTACCTGCCGGAGGTCGGCAACATCGCGAACGGCTCGGTGGCTGCGCAGGTCAGCGCGGTGAACGGCAACATGAACGTCTACGCCCAGGTCGCCTCGGAGAAAGCCGGCCTGATCGTTCGCTACGCGGCGCCGCAGGACATCGAGGACGTGCGGAGCGAGTTCGTCCTCCCAGGAGGGTTCGCGACGGCGGCCGGCATTCTGGGACGGGAAAGCGTGGTCGTGCTGTGCGGTGAGGGAACTGGCCGCACGTTCAGCGCCCGCCGGATGCTCGTTCGCGAGCTCGGGATGACGAAGATCGCCGACATGAACCGGTCCCGCTCGCTCGGCAGCATCCGCGAGCACGAGCTGGAGCCGGGCACAGCCCTCGTCCTCGACCTGCGCGGCACCCGCGACCGGCCGTTCACCGACCTGGACTTCACCCAGTGCCTGCGCGTGGTGAAGGACGCCGGCTGCCGGCTCGTGATCCTGCTCGACCACCTCTTCCAGACCCCTGGCAGCGCCTCGAAGCACGCTGTCGCGCTGACCGCACCGCCGGCGGTCGACGTCGCCCTCGCCACATTGCGCCGCCGTGGTCCTTTGGACGGGCGCGTGGAGCTCACGATCAAGGAAGACCTCGCGCCCGCGCTGGAGGGCGCGTCACCGGACAAGGCCGTGCGCGCCGCGGACCTCGCCGTGCAGGTGCACGAGGAAGGGCTCGACGTCGCCGAGGCGATCTCGGAGTTGAAGGAAGAGGTCACCGACGCCGTCGCGCGCTGGTTCGAGGACCTCGACGTCCGTGGGCACGCCTACTCGTTCGCGGTCGCCGTGCTGGAGAACCAGCCGGTCGAGTACGTCTGGCAGCGGGCGCTGGCGTTGGTCCAGAACATCAGGAAGGCCCGCCTGCCGGAGGACGGCAAGTTGCGGCCGCTGTGCGTGCTGATCCAGCCGGAAGACCAGACGCTGCGCGAGATCCGGGCGAAGATCGAGGTGCGCGCCCACCCGAAGCACAAGGACTTCCAGGAGCGGACCATCCGGTTCGAGCGGCACGACTGGGCCCGCGGCGTGTTCATGCACATGTGGCGCCAGTACCCGGCGGCGCAGGAGATCCTGCGCGACTGGATGTGCGAGGAGGCCACGGCCATCAGCTTCCAGGAGGAGAGCGTCAAGGCGGTGTGCGACGTCGTCCGGAACGTCCCGGCGCACGAGCCCCTGGCGATCATCTGGAACCTGGCTTCCCAGCGCCTGTACGGCCGGCGTGCGCTGGCCGCGCGTGCGGTGGAGGTGTTGATGGATGACGACGTCGTGCGTCCGCTCCTCGAGAAGACCATCGAGAGATGGACGAAGTACGGCAACGCGTACGAGGAATGGACGGTCGCGCGGGTCTACTCGTCCGAGTACGGCCGGCGGGACCTGACGGCGTCGCTGGCGAAGCTCACCGAGATCGGCAAGTCCGACAAGTACACGCCGCAGAACGCGGTGGTGTTCGGGGTGCTGTCGATGCTCGCCACCGAGGAGATCCGCGGAATCGCCCTCGACACCGTCGTGTCGTGGACCGGCGCGAAGTACCGCCGCACCGGCCTGCAGCCCATCACGCTCGCGCTGGGGCTGTGGGTGATCGGGTTCTACAAGCACAGCCGGGACTACTTCACCGAGTTCGCCAAGGTGTTCCCGAAGCAGGTCAAGGAGCTGTTCAAGCACGTGCTGGCCGATCCCGAGTACGGCGAGCTGCTGCTGGAGCATCTGGGCCAGTTGGCCGTGCACGCCCGGTGGGACAACGCGAAAGCGGCTGAGCTCGTCCGGCTGACCAGGCTGATCGCACCGGACCTGGCGTGGTGGCGGCGCCGGGGTCCGGTGGAGGCCGTGGGCTTCCAGCACCCCACCAAGCGGTCGGAAATCCACCGGATCTTCCGCACCGCGCGGAAAGTGCAGAAGAAAGCCCGGAAAACAGCTCAGCCGTCGTAGACCTGGTGGTCCGCCTGCACCCGCGAGCCGCCCTCTCCCGCCGACCCGCTCGACGACCTCACCGCCGGATCCGCCGCCACCGGCAGCTCACCCAGGCCCGCGAGGTACTCGACGGTCCACAGGTGGTGCGCGGACGGGTTCGGCTCGTGGAAGGTGTCGCCGAAGCCGTACCTGGCGACGGGGGTTGCCTGGGGGCCGTCCATCTCCACGGTGACCTGTGAGCCGAGCAGGCCCTTCTCGCCGGGAGCGCAGGCCAGTTCCAGGCGGGCGCGGATCCACTGGGGGACGGGGGCCGGGTCGGCTTCGAGCTCGGAGGAGATCGCGGTGCACGAGGTGCCGTGGACGCGGGCCACGAAGGCGGCTCGGAACACGACGAGCTCACCGGCCGTGCAGCCGGTGAGAACGCGCGCTTCTACTGCTGTCTCGGTCGAGGTCACTACGGGACGGGCGGCCGCGCACCTCGCGGTCGGGGCGGCGGTCGAGGCCGCTGCTCCGCCGGAGGTGACGGCCACGAGTAATAACGCGGCGGCCACTGATCTCACGCAGAGGAAGTTATTGGTGGCCGCCGCTTTCCTCACCGAACTTCACCCCACGGATGGGTGAGCGCGGAACACGTTGTACGCCAGGTCAGCGCGGTGGACGTCGGTGTTGGCGGCGATGACGTCGCCGAGGGTGCGGCGGTAGTCGACGCCGTAACGGGTCTTGATCACGCGCAGCGCCGGGTCGTTGCCGTAGAAGAACCTGTCGCCGTCGCGGAGGGCCTCGAACTGCTTCTTCCAGATGGCGTGCTGGAGCTCGCCGAACTCGCTGCCGGGCAGGCGCGGCTCGGCCATCATGCCGACGACCGCGTCGAGCCCGGAAACGTCGCCGTAGACGGCCTTCAACCGAGCCGCCGTGGTCGTGCGCCGGACGCCGGGGCGCACGTAGTCGAGGCTGTCCGGGTCGTTGATCTCGTCGCCCGGCGTCAGCTCGGGGTCGGCCGGGAACGTCTCGGTGGCCTCGCCGGAGATCGCGCGGAACGAGGGCTTCGGCGCGAGTCCGTAGGCACGGCGCAGGTCGTTGTAGGCGGCGATGCCGTGGTCGCGGCCGCGTTCGACGTCGAGCGCGGACACGTCGATCACCGCGGTGAGGCAGCGCGGCACGCAGCCCGGGATGAGGAAGACGATGCTGCGCAACGTGTCCTCGTCCACGACCTCGTCGTTGCGGTTCTCGGACTGCAGGCCGAAGCTCTGCAGCAGCGGGCCGATCTGCACCTCGTCGACCAGGTCCGGGTTGAACGGCAGCAGGCGCGGCAGAATCCCGATCTCGACCTGTGAGCCGGTGATCGTGACACTCATTCCCTTGGCGCGCAACGCATCCAGCTGCTCAGCGGGGTAACGCGAGGCTTGAGTCACGATCTTGAAGTCACCGCGCACCATGCTGTGCGAGCGGTAGCCGACGGTCGCGAACTCGTTGGCGAGGCTGGTCCGCACGTCCGGCCGGTAGCCGCGGTACGGCGCGAGCCGCACGCCCATCGCGGGAAGGAACTCGTTGTACGTGATCCACTGCTGCTCGGCGGTCACGACCTTGCGCGCGATCTGGAACTTCTCCTCGTCGGCCAGGTGCGAGGGCAGCCTGTCGACGATCCTGTTGTGCTCACGGGCGAACAGCGTCTGCACCGCGGTGATCGTGGCGTTCTCGTTGGCCCGCATGTCCCCCGCGACGACACCGGTGCCGGTGTTGATCGCGCCGAACGGCCCGGTCATGACCGGCGCGTCCGTCCCGTCGCCGCCACGTGCCTGGCGTCGCGGCAGCATGTTGCCGGGCAGCAACAGCTTCGCGCCGTCCCGCAGCCAGTTCAGCCGCTCCTGCGTGCCGCCGTAGATCGCCCAGCCGTCGAGGTACGAGCTGACGATGTTCTTCTGCTCGCGCACAGCGCCATCTACAACTCCGCTGCGTCGCATGGGAATCGAGCCGAGGTCGTTGCGCACGTGCTCCATCGGCGCGTCGTTGTCCCACGGGATCGAGGCGTCCGCCGCGGTGTCCTCGCGCAGGCCGAACGTGTGGTCCATGAACTGCGCCCACACCTGCGCCCACTGACTGACATCGCGGTCGGACAGGAAGTCCTGCCGGCCGTCCGCGAAGATCCGGTTGCTGACGTACCGCGCGTTCGGACCGGCCACCGGCTGCCCGACACCGTCCGCATATCTCGTGGGAGCGAGACGGGAGTACGCCTCGCCCACGGTCCCCCAGTCGGGATGGGCGAGGTTGTTGCCGCGCCCGTCGAGACTCTGGATTTCGAACCAACCCGCATCTGCTTGCGCCGCCCCACTTCCGAGCAACGCTCCGATCGCCATCACTGCCACTGACTTACGCAAAAACCGCATGACACTCGATGATGGCGAGAACCAGCTCACCTTTCGTGCGCTGTTTTTCACACGGCGACAGCACCCGGCCAGAGACCGGGCCGGGCGCTCCCAGCCTTCCACGGGTGAACTGGGGTTTCCCCTGGAATTCAGGCCGCTACCCCGAACGGGTTGTCATCGCGACACCTGTCGGGCCCGCGAAAGAAGCTCAGTGGTCGTGGTGATCGTGGTCGTGCTCGGGCGCGAACGGCTGGTAGATGTAGAACATCGTGACGGGCTCGTCACCGGCAACGGTCTCGTGATCGACACCGGGCGGCACGAACGCGTACGAACCCGCACTCGCCTCGACACCGCCGATGCTGACCGTGCCGTCGACGACCCACGTGTGCTGCGTCGCCGACGGGTGGTTGTGGCCGACGTCGCGCGCACCCGGTGCCATCTGGATGAGCCCGACGATGGTGTCGCCGTTGGGAGACTTCCACAGCAACTTGTTCAGCAGCCGTTCGTCGCCGTGCAGCGGGAACGACTTCAACTGGGCAAGGGCCTCGGCGGACAGGACGGTGACCTTGTCCTGCGGCGCGTCGCTCATGGGCACAGCCTTTCGGGAGCCGAACGGGCTTACGGCCGGTATATAGGCGACAAGGCCGCCCCCATTACTTCGCCGTGGCGCCGAAGTTGTTCGTCTCGTGCGTCACGTTGACCGCCGCCGAGTCGCCGAACATCAGGCTCTTGGAGATCTGGATCGTCACGATGAACTTGCCGACGTAGGCCGAGTGCTCCTTGCCGTCGAGGTTCTTCTCGACGTAGGCCTTGATGTCCTTCAGGTCGTCGCTCACCTCGAACGCGGGCTTGACCATGGTCTTGAGCGCCGCCATGTTCTGCTCGGTCGTCTTGCCCTGCCACGCCTTGAGGGTGATGGCGCTCAGCCCGTTGCCCGCGTCGGTCAGCGACGCGGTGCGGGAGATCGACTCGAACTCGCCGCCGAACAGGTTGCAGTCGAGGCTGGTCTGCTGCGTCGAGCCGATGGGCGCCTTGAACTCGCACTTGAAGCCACCGGCCTGCATCTTCGGCAGGGCCTGCTCCTTGGTGGTGTTGAAGCTGATCGGGTTGAGCACGTCCGAAGCCGTTTCGCCGCCCTTGACGACGAGGTGCATCGTGTCCTGCTGCTCCTTCATCGTGCCCCAGGTGAGCGTCTGACCGCTCGCCTGCACCACGGCCACGTCCTGCTCGGGCAGCAACGCCTTGAGCGCCTCGCCCCGCATCTTGCCTTCCTTGTCGGCGCCGTCGATCGCGGCGCGCACGACAGTTCCCTTGCCGTCGGCGAGGAACTTCATCCGGATGCTGGAGCCCGCCTTCTCCTCGCTGGGCGCCGGCACGGACTTCACGCACATGCGCAGGTCCACGTAGTCCATGGCGGCGCGGGAGCAGTCGAAGCCCGCCTTCGACAGCGTCTCCTGGATCTTGTCCGACTGGCCCGCGCTCTCCTTCCAGTCGCCGACGAGGACGTTCTTCGGCGTGTCCGCGGCCGACGACGAGGTCTCGGTCGGCTGGTTCTCGGCGGCGGGCTTGTTCTCCTGACCGGAACCGCCGCAGCCGGCGGCGAGCAGGGCGAGGGTGATCACGGCGAGCGAGATGCGCATGGAACGGCTTTCTGCAGCGGGCGAACAGGTCTGCGACCGTGCCATGTGGACTCGGCGCATCGATGAGAGGGAAATGGACTGGGTCTGGTTCCCTCAGACAACCGACTTCTTCGTTCGCGCGCCTGGCAACCGCGCACACATCACCGGTTCGAGTGGAGTGCGCGAAACGCAAAAGGCGAGTGCTCATTACGAGCACCCGCCTTGCGTTACGTGGAGCTGAGGGGAATCGAACCCCTGACCTTCTCGATGCGAACGAGACGCGCTACCAACTGTGCTACAGCCCCTTGCGGTGTTACGAGAGAACTATAGCAGTCAGCCGAGAGGCGTTTCACCACCCCCCACTACGCCCCGACAGCACCCCGGTACCGCAGCGACTCCAGTCCCTCTAACTCGACGAACACCGGGTCCTCGTCGTCGGAGTCGACCGGAATCGTGCCCGGACGCACCTGGTACTCGAAGCGCGGCAACGGCGGCAGCGCCGGCTTCTCGTCGACGATCTCGACCTGCGTGGTCTCGATCTCCTCGACGGCCGGAGCGGACGCGGGTGCCGGAATCTCGTCGGCCTGCTGCACCTGCGGGCCCGTCGCGCGGCGGCGGCGCACCTGCTGCAGGCGGGCGAGCCGGCGTGCGCGGATCTCCTCTTCGATCCGCACCTGCCGGCGCAGGTAGGTCAGGTAGCCCACGAGCAGGAGGTCGACTCCCGCGTGGCCGTACCAGAGCACCGGGTAGAACACGCCCGCCACGACGCCGGAAGCGATGGCGGCGAACAGCAGGAACGCGACGACTCGGCGCCGGAACGCGTACTTGGCCTGCGCCACCAGGGCGGCGGTCTCGGGGTCGTAGCCACCGCGGCCGCGCCGGAACGGGCGCTCGACGTACTCCTCCTCGTCGAAGTAGTCGTCGTCGATGTCGTGGATGTCGTCGTACTCGGCGTCTGGCATGGCTTCGTACTCCTCCCCCACGCTGCGCGCACTCTCCTGGCGCTTGCGGGCCATCATGGGGACGAGGACCACCAGCCATGCGACGACCAGCGCAACGATGATCAGCGAACTCGGCATTCCCCGTTCACCTCCCCCGGCCCAACGCGTGGTGCTGTCACCACGCTAGTCACAACAGTCACACCTGTGTCGGAGGCTCGCCGAACTCGGTGCGTACCAAAGTGTGGTGTATCACCCACTTTTGGGTGAAGCGATTAGAACAAATGGACGCAAACGTCAGGGAAGACGGGCCTCTCCGCGTGCGACCAAACGGCGCACTAGGCCATCCGGGACCTCTTCGGAGGTGAGCGCGAAGCAGAGGTGGTCGCGCCACTGGCCGGCCACATCCAGATAACGCTTGAAGAGGCCTTCCTCGCGGTAGCCGGATTTCGCGAGCACGCGAAGTGAGGCGGCGTTCTCGGGACGGACCGTTGCTTCGAGCCGGTGCAGACCAGCGTCGCGGAAAGCGTGATCCGTGAGCAACGCCACGGCCGCCGTTGCGACGCCACCGCCCGCCCGATCAGCGGCTACCCAGTAGCCGATCCAGGCCGAGAGCAGCGAGCCGCGCACGATGTTGCCGACGGTGATCTGGCCGGCGACCTCGCCGTTCACCAGGATCATGAACGGCAGCGTGGAGCCTCGCCGGGCCATCGCGCGCAGCGACGACCACTGGGCGGGCCAGGAGAGCGTCGCGTTGCGCTCCTCCCAGCCCTCGGGGGCCGTGGGCTCCCATTGTTCGAGGTAGTCGCGGTCACGGATGCGCTGGCGCGACCACTTCGAGCCGTCGAAGAGCCGGGGACCGCGCAGCTCGACGGTTCCCGCGCGCACCTGGAGAGGCCCCAGCCGGGCGGGCCAGCCGGGGTGCCTGCCGAGATCCGCGAAAACGCTCATCCACGCTGCGCCAGGAAACTGACCAGCACCTCTTCGCCGACCGAGACCTCCGTGACGTCCTCGTCGACCATGATCAGGCAGTTGGCCTCGGCCAGTGACGCGAGCAGGTGCGCGCCGGACGTGCCGAGGGGCTGCACCAGGTACTCGCCGTTGTCCGCGTCGCGCAGCAGCTGGCCGCGCAGGAACCCGCGGCGGCCCTTCGTCGACTGCAGCGGCGACAGCAGCCGGGCGCTCACGGCCCGGCGGTACGGGTTCTTCTTGCCCAGTGCGGCCCTGATCAGCGGCCTGACCAGCACCTCGAACACGACCAGGGCGCTCATCGGGTTCGCCGGCAGCAGGAACGTCGGCACGGCGTCCGGGCCGAGCCGCCCGAAGCCCTGCGCGGAACCGGGGTGCATGGCGATGCGGGTGACGTCCATGTCGCCGAGGTCGGCCAGCGCGGCCTTGACCTCGTCGCCGATCGCGCCGCCCACGCCACCGGCGATGACGACGATCTCGGAGAGCAGCAGCCGGCCTTCGACGACCTCCCGCAGCCGGCGCGGGTCGGCCGACATGATGCCGACCCGGCTGACCTCGGCGCCCGCGTCCCGTGCCGCGGCGGACAGCGCGTACGAGTTGACGTCGTAGACCTGGCCCTGGCCGGGCGTGCGGTCGACGTCGACGAGCTCCTCGCCGAGCGAGATCACGGAGACTCGCGGGCGCGGGTGGACGAGCACCTTGTTGCGGCCGACAGCGGCCAGCAGACCCACCTGAGCAGCGCCGATGGACGCGCCACGACGCACGGCGACGTCGCCGGTCTGCACGTCCTCGCCGGTGCGGCGGACGAACCCGGCGGACGGCACGCTGCGGTTGACCGTCACCTTGGCGTGGTGGCCGTCGGTGTAGCCGATCGGCACGACCGCGTCGGCCAGCGTGGGCAGCGGCGCGCCGGTCGCGACCCGCACGGCCTGGCCGGGCTGCAGGCGGCGCGGCTGCCGGGAGCCGGCCGGGATCTCGCCCACGACCGGCAGCTGCACGGGGCTCGCGTTCGCGCCGGACACGTCGACGCTGCGCACCGCGTAACCGTCCACGGCGGCCTGGTCGAAGCCGGGCAACGCGCGTTCCGCCACGACCTCCTCGGCGCAGAGCAGGCCCTGCGACTCCGAGATCGCCACCCGCACGGGTGCGGGCCGCACCGCGGCCGCGATCACCCGAGCGAGCTGCTCGTCCACTGACCTCATGTGATTGGTCCTAGCGCTCAGGAGTTGTCGAGGCGTTCCCGCAACCACTCGCGCAGATCGGGTCCGTACTCCGGGGTCTTGAGTGCGAAGTCAACCGCAGCCCGCAGGAATCCGGCGGGATTGCCGAGATCGTGTCGCTCGCCGCGGTGGACGACGACGTGCACGGGGTGACCCTCCGCGATCAGCAGCGCGATGGCGTCGGTGAGCTGCAGCTCACCGCCCGCACCAGGGGTGATGCGCTTGAGGGCGTCGAAGATGGCCCGGTCGAGCAGGTAGCGCCCGGCGGCGGCGAACGTCGACGGCGCGTCCTCCGGCTTGGGCTTCTCGACCATGCCGACGACCTGCTTCACGTCGTCGTTGCCGGTGTCGCGGACGTCGAACACGCCGTACGCGGAGATCTGCTCGCGCGGGATGTCGAACGCCAGCAGGACGCTGCCGCCCTTCTCCTCGCGGACCTTCGCCATCTTCTTGAGGGCGTCGGTGGGCAGGATGATGTCGTCCGGCAGCAGCACCGCGACGGCCTCGTCGTCGCCGGTCAGGTTGCCTTCAGCGCAACCGACGGCGTGCCCGAGGCCCAGCGCCTGCTCCTGGATGGCGGTCTCGGCCTTGATCAGCTTCGGGGCGCGCTGGATCTTCTCGACCAGGTCGTTCTTGCCCTTGTCGGTCAGCGACTGCTCGAGCTCGGGGCTCTCGTCGAAGTAGTTCGCGACCGACGCCTTGGTCGGCGAGGTCACGATGACCAGCTTCGTCGCGCCTGCCTCGGCGGCTTCCCTGGCCACGTACTCGATGGCCGGGGTGTCGACCAGCGGCAGCAACTCCTTCGGCACGGCCTTGGTCGTGGGGAGGAAACGGGTGCCCAAGCCGGCCGCGGGCACGATAGCGGTGTGGAAGGCGCTGCTCATGGGCAGCGATGCTAACGACATACCGGGAGTTACCCACCATGACGTCCGATCTTCGTGATCGTAAGGCCACGCTGCGTTCACGACTGCTGGCCGCGCGGCGCGCGGTTTCCGCCGAGGACCGCGCCGTGGAGGCGGCGGCGCTGGCGGCGCACGTGGCCGCGCTCGACGTTCGTCCTGATCAGACGGTGTGCGCGTTCCTGCCGGTCGGATCGGAGCCCGGCGACGCGTCGTGGCTCGACGGGCTGCGCTGCCGGGTGCTGCTACCGATCGTGACGGGGGACGCGCCGCTCGACTGGGCCGTCCACACCGGGGCCCTCGCCCAGGCCGGTCTGGGACTGCTCGAACCGACCGGACCGCGGCTCGGGGCCTCGGCGATCGCTCGAGCGTCGCTGGTGCTGGTGCCCGCGCTGGCGGTGTCGGTGGCCGGGGTGCGGCTCGGGAAGGGCAAGGGGCACTACGACCGGTCGTTGCCGCTGGTCAAAGCCCCGCTGGTGGCTGTCGTGCGGGACGCGGAGGTGCTCGCCGAAGTGCCCGCGGAACCTCACGACGTGCTGATGAACGGCGTGTTGACCCCCTCGGTGGGCCTGCGGTGGCTGTGACTTTGACCTGGGGTGTTTGCGCTCCGGGAAGGGTCTGAGCGAAAATCGTGTTGGCACTCACAAAGGTCGAGTGCCAGATCTAGGAGCGAACCCAGTGCCTACGTACCAGTACGCCTGCACCGCGTGTGAGCACCGGTTCGAGGCTGTGCAGTCGTTCAGCGACGCCTCCCTCACCGAGTGCCCCGAGTGCTCGGGCAAGCTGCGCAAGCTCTTCGGCGCCGTCGGTGTCGTCTTCAAGGGCAGCGGTTTCTACCGCACGGACAGCCGGTCGTCGTCCAAGAGCACGGCGTCGACCACGTCGTCCACGCCCGCGGCGTCGGACACGAAGTCGTCGGAGAAGAAGTCGTCCTCCTCGGACTCGAAGTCTTCGGCGAGCGCGCCGGCGGCAGCCGCGTCCTGAAGATCGCGAGTTGTCCACAACTTGCGACTGAGCCCCTTTGACCTGCCCTCGACGGCCCTACCGTCGAGGGCATGAGTCTTTCCAGCACTCCGTTCGACCGGGTCCGCGTTCTGCTCCGCCGTCGTCCTTCTGTTGCGTGGCGCCGGTTTCTGGCTCTCGGCCTGGTTCTGCTAGCCGGGATCGGAGCCTTCTGGCCCGACGTGGGGCATCCGGCCGTGGTCGCCGCACGTGATCTGCCGGCCGGCGTCGCGCTGTCGGCGTCCGACGTCCGGCTGGTGTCTTTTCCGGCCCCTGTCACGGGTTCCTTCTCCGCCGCGGACCTGGTCGTGGGCAGAACCCTGAGCAGCGCGGCACGTTCCGGCGTCCCGCTGACGGACTTCGATCTCGCGTCAGCTTCCGACGACCTGGTTTCCGTCGCCGTGCGGGTGGCTGACCAGGGCCTGGCCGGTGTGGTGCGGATGGGCGACCGGGTCGACGTGGTGTCGCCGGCGGCCGAAGTGCTGGCGGAGAACGCATCCGTGCGTGAGACACGAGGACAAGTCGTTGTGCTCACGTTGCCGAGACTTAATGCAACTCGCGTGGCCGCGATGTCACTGGATCATTCGCTAGCCGTTACTCTCCGCTGATGCTGAAGGGTTTCAAGGACTTTTTGATGCGCGGAAACGTCGTCGACCTGGCTGTGGCCGTGGTCATCGGCACGGCGTTCACCGCGATCGTCACCGCGTTCACCACGAGCATCATCAAGCCGCTGATCAACACCATGGGCGGCGCCGAGACCAAGGGCCTCGGCTTCTCGATCAGGACCGGAACGCCGGAGCTCACCGAGAAGACGTTCATCGACCTCAGCACGCTGATCAACGCCGTCATCAACTTCGTGATCGTGGCGGCGGTCGTGTACTTCGTGCTGGTGCTGCCGATCAAGAAGATCCAGGAGCGCCGCAAGCGGGGTGAGGAGGCCGGTCCGTCCGAGCCCACCGAGGTCGAGGTGCTCAAGGAGATCCGCGACCTGCTCACGTCTCAGCAGAACCACCAGACCGTGGTGCAGTCGCAGGACGTGCGCGGCCCGAAGATCTGATCGAACGAGCAGGACAGGGCGCGCGTCGCTAGATGACGGCCCCGCGCGCCCTGTCCTGGCTCGGCGGGTGCAGCCGCCACTTCGGGTCCAGGTCGTTCAGGCAGAGCTCGCCGTCCCGAGCCGCCGCGAGAGCGTGGTGCCCGACGCGGTGGCTGGGCGAGATCTGCTCCTGGCCGGTGCCCTCGATCCACCGCACCAGGTAGTTGCTCGTGTGCCGCAGGACCGCGCGCCAGATCGAGCTCGTCAGCGCGATCATCCGCGGA
Organism: Lentzea sp. NPDC006480; assembly: GCF_040611995.1. Taxonomy (NCBI): domain Bacteria; kingdom Bacillati; phylum Actinomycetota; class Actinomycetes; order Pseudonocardiales; family Pseudonocardiaceae; genus Lentzea; species Lentzea sp. NPDC006480. The sequence goes on along the minus strand of NZ_JBEXPJ010000054.1, from coordinate 24,497 downwards.
TCCATGTCCGGCCACACCACGGCGAGGAACATCCCGCTGGCGAGGACGCCGTCCGTGCACAGGCTTCTGCGCCACTGCACGACTTTGCCCGCCTGCGGAGAGCGCACCGCGAGACCGCTGAACCGGGGCTGCGGCAGTCGCGGATGAATCGCCGGATCCCACAGCAACGCCCGCTGTGAGACGTCCAGCACCGAATCGCGCACCGGTGGCTTGGACGTCGTCTGACCGCGCCACTCCCCGTGCGCGTCGATGATCCGCACACCAGGGCAGGCCTCGAAGATGGCCGCCTGCAGCGCTGCCTCGTCCTCCGGCAGCAGCAGGATCGTTGCTGACTGAGCCTTGCGCTTCGGCTTGGGGTTCGGGGTCCACGCCCTGCGCATGACGGCTCCCTATCCGCCGTGGTGCGGCGGCCGGTTCTCGCGGTACCAAGCTTCGCGGTCGCCCTCGGGGGTTCCACCCCGCTCGTCCGACGTCGTCTCCGGGAGCACGTCGCCGAACACCTCCGCCAACCGGCGACGGCGCTTCAGAGCAGCGTCGTCGTCGGCCGGCTCGGGCGAATCACTCTTCGTCAAGACCACTCAACTGCTCGATGACGTAGGGCACCAACGCCGACAGCGTCGCCATGCCGTCGCGAACGGCGGACCGGGAGCCCGCGAGGTTCACGACCAGCGTGCTGCCGGAGACGCCCACGAGGCCGCGCGAGATGCCCGCGTCGACCGCGCCCGCGGCGAGACCGGAGGCGCGGAGGGCCTCGGCGATGCCGTGGATCGGACGGTCGAGCACGCCCTGCGTGGCGTCGGGGGTGACGTCGCGCGGGGACACGCCGGTTCCACCGACGGTGACCACGAGGTCGACGCCACCGATGACGGCCGTGTTGAGCGCGGCCCGGATGTCGACCACCTCACCCTCGACCGCGACGGTGCCGTCGACGATGAAGCCCGCTTCTTCGAGCAGTTCGGTGACGAGGGGACCGGAGTTGTCGTCCTGCTCGCCGTGCGCCACCCGGTCGTCCACGATCACGACCAAAGCGCGGCCAAGGCGCTGCGCGCTGCGTTCCATACCGATCACCGTAGCGGGAGTCGGACTTCGAAGCGGCAGCCAGGACCGTGGTTCTGGACGCCGATGCGTCCGTCGTGCGCGTCGACCAGGCCCCGCGCGATCGCGAGCCCCAGTCCGGCGCCGGACGGATTGCGTGCCGGAGAACCGCGGAACCCCACGTCGAACACGTGTGGCAGCACGTCAGCGGGTATGCCACCGCACGCGTCGTCCACCCGCACCACCGCTTCGGCACCGTCCACATCGACCTGGACGGCCACCGTGCCGCCCTCCGGTGTGTGGCGGATGGCGTTCGACACAAGGTTGCGCACGACACGCATCAGTTCCGGATCTGACCCGCGCACGACCGGCCACTCGCGAGCGTCCGCGCGCAACTCCACACCCCGAAGCTGAGCCACCGGCCGCGACGCCGCCACCACGTCGCTGACCACATCGGCCAGCGCCACGTCGTGCAGCGCCAGCTTCAACGCTCCCGCGGTGATCCGCGACAGCTCGAACAGGTCGTCCACCAGCTTCGACAGGTGGTCGGCCTCCTGCGCGATCTGCTTCGCGTAGACGGCCACCTCACCCGGCTCGGAGACGACCCCGTCCTCCAGCGCCTCGGTCATCGCCCGGATGCCGGCCAGCGGCGTCCGCAGGTCGTGACTGATCCACGCCACCAGCTGCCGCCGCGCCGCCTCGGCCTCGCGCTCCCACATGGTCCGCCGCGCGATCGCCCGGCCCAGCATGATCGAGAACGGCACCGTGACCACCGCGACCACCGCGCACGCCGTGATCGCGGCGTTGAGCATCGGCGTGAACATGAACCCGCCGACCACGAGCACGCCGCCGATGGTCGCGATCACCGGCACGATCACCATGACGGTCATCACGGTGGTCAGCGACACCCGGCTGAGCCGGTCGAAGATCTTCACAGCGAACTTCTGTCGTACCGGTAGCCCACGCCCCACACGGTGCTGAGCCGCCGCGGCTTCGCGGGATCCTTCTCGATCTTCTCCCGCAACCGTCGCACGTGGACGGTCACGGTCGACTGGTCGCCGAACTGCCAGCCCCACACCCGTTCCAGCAGCTCCGCGCGCCCGAACGCCTTGCCCGCGTTGCCGATGAAGAACGCCAGCAGGTCGAACTCACGGGTCGTCAGCTGCAACGGCATGCCGTCCAGCGTCGCGGTGTGCGCGGCCACGTCCAGTTCGAGGTCACCGTCGCGCACCACCCGCGGCTCGTAGGACCGGCTGGCCCGGCGCAGCACCGACGACACCCGCAACGCCAGCTCACGCGGGCTGAACGGCTTGGTGACGTAGTCGTCCGCGCCGATCTGCAGTCCGGCGATGCGGTCCTCCTCCTCGCCCAGCGCCGTCAGCATCACCACCGGCGTGCTGCCGCGCTGCCGGATCCGCCGGCACACCTCGATCCCGTCGATCCCGGGCAGCATCAGGTCCAGCACGACGATGTCCGGCTCGTGCGCGGCCATCAGCTTCAGCGCCGTCTCCCCGTCGCCGGCGAGCTCTACCTCGTACCCGGCGTGTTCGAGGTAGCGGCGCACCACGTCCCGCACCGTCGTGTCGTCGTCGACGACCAACACCCGTTCCACCACGTCACCACGCTAAGCCACGACAGCCCGCCCGGCTCAGATCCGTAATAAAACGAAAAGAGACCGGCCCTGCGCGCGGGGCAGGTGCGCACAGGGCCGGTCTCCGGGTTGTCACGCACGGCTCTGGCGGGCGGCGGATGCCAGAGCCGTGCGTCTCCCCCCGACCTATCCCACCTCGACACCGTCGAGGGTGGCTTCCACGGTCCTGTTGTCGGACAACGTGATCGTGACCTTGTCGCCGGGCGCCTTGGACCGCACCGCGGCCACCAGCGTGTCCGACTCGTCGATCCGCCGGTCGCCGAACTTGGTGATCACGTCACCGGCCTTCAGCCCGGCCTTCTCAGCCGCGCCACCAGGCGTGATCTCGGAGATCTTGGCGCCCTGCTCGGTCGACTCGACCTTCACGCCGAGCACGGTCTGCTTGGCCTTGCCGGACTTCACGATCTCGTCGACCGTGCGGCGGGCCTGGTCCATCGGGATCGCGAAGCCGATGCCGACGGAACCGGCCTGGCCCTGTCCCTGGCTGGGGCTGTAGATCGCCGAGTTGATGCCGATGACCTGGCCCTGCATGTTCACCAGCGGCCCACCCGAGTTGCCGGGGTTGATCGCCGCGTCGGTCTGGATGGCGTTCAGCACGGTGGCCTGCGAGTTGCGGCTCTCACCGCCGGCCGAGACCGGGCGGTCGAGCGAGGACACGATGCCGGACGTGACGGTGCCGGACAGGTCGAACGGCGAGCCGATCGCCACGACGCCCTGACCGATCTTCATGTCGCCGGAGTTGCCCAACGTGACGACGGGCAGGTTGGAGACACCGTCGGCCTGGATGACGGCGATGTCCGAGCTCGGGTCGCGGCCCAGGATCTTGGCGCTGGCGGACTTGCCGTCCTGGAAGACGACCTGGAGCGTGCCTCCGGTGGCGGCACCTTCGACGACGTGGTTGTTCGTCACGATCTGGCCGTTGCTGGAGATGATGAAGCCCGAGCCCTCGCCGGAGCCGGCCCGCGACTCGAACTTGATCTGCACGACGGACGGCAGCAGCTTGTTCGCGACCTCCTCGACCGAGCCCGCCGGGACGTTGCTGGTCTGCGAGGCCGGGCGCGGCGTGTCGAGCGAGCTGACGGACGACGACTCGTTCGCGAAGGTGTAGCCCAGGTAGCCGCCCAGACCGCCGGAGAGGCCTCCGACGAGCAGCACGAGGGCCGCGACACCCGCCACGACCTTGCCTCGGCCCTTGGGGCGCGCAGGGACGGGCGGAGGCTGATAGCCGGGCGGGAGGTAGTACTGGCCCGCGGTAGGAGGACCGGCGGGCGGTTCAGCACCGAACTGGGCGGTGGTGGACCCCAGGCCGAGGGGGTGACCGGGGGGAAGTTGGCCGGACCCGGATGGAGGTAGCTGCTGGCCGGGTCCGGACCCGCCGAGCTGCGCCTGGCCCGCGTCAGGTGCGTGCACCTGCGGCTGGGCCGAAGAATGGGAAGCGGGCACGTCGCCCAGGCCCGCACCAGGTGAGGAGACCTGCGGCTGGGCCGGAGCGAAGGAGGCGGGCACGTCACCCAAGCCCGCCGGGGTCCCGTGAGCCCCAGCCTGGCCGGATCCCCCCTGCAAAGGATCCGGCTGGCCGGGTTCCGGCTGCGACGGGCCCTGCTCCCGCGCGCCGGAGTCGCTCTGACCGGCGGTCGGCGGCACGGAGTGGGGCTGGTCCGGCTGCTGCGCTGGCTGGTTGCTCTCGGTCATGGCCATAGTCTCTCGGCCCGTCCTGAGAGAACCCTTAGACCAGCCTTGGAGGTCTGTGAGGAGTTCTGCCGAGCGGTTCAGACCGTCCGGAGGCGCTCGGCGATCTGTTCCGGCGTCACGTCGTTGATCCACACGGCTTCACCCGACTCGGAGCCCGCGAGGTACTTCAGCTTGTCCGCGGTCCGCAGCACCGAGAACACCTGCAGGTGCAGCCACAGCTCGTCACGACCGACGTTCACCGGCGCCTGGTGCCACGCCGCGATGTAGGGCAACGGCCGGTTGTACAAGGCATCCAGCCGGTGCAACACCTTCAGGTACAACGACGCGAAGTCGTCACGCTCCACAGTGGACAGACCAGCGAGGTCCGCGACCTGGCGACGCGGCGCCAGCACGACCTCGACGGGCCAGCGCGCGGCGGCCGGCACGAACGCCACCCAGTGCGGAGACTCCTCCACCACACGCGCGCCCGCGCGCAGCTCGGCCTCCAGCACATCACCGAACAACGGACGCCCGTGCGCCGCGTAGTACTCCAACGCGGCTTCCAGCATCCGTTCGGTACGAGGCGTCACGAACGGGTACGCGTAGATCTGCCCGTGCGGGTGCGAGAGCGTCACACCGATCTCTTCACCGCGGTTCTCGAACGGGAAGACCTGCTCGACACCGGGCAACGACGACAGGTACTCGACCCGGTCGGCCCACGCGTCCACCACAGTCCGCACGCGCGACGGCGAGAGCTCGCCGAACGACTTGTTGTGGTCGGAGGTGAAGCACACGACCTCACACCGCCCACGCCCCGGCGCGCGCACGAACAGCGACTCACCATCCACAGTGGACGGGACATCGGGAACGTTCTGCGCCAGCGAGGGAAACCGGTTCTCGAAGACGACGACGTCGTAGTCGGCCTCGGGAATCTCCGTGGGCCGGCCCGGCGTCGACGGGCACAACGGGCACAGGTCCGCCGGCGGCTTGTACGTCCGCGTCTGGCGATGAGCGGCGAGAGCCACCCACTCGCGGGTCAACGGGTCCAGCCGCACTTCGGACATCGGCTGCGTCGCGGGGAGGTCCCGCGTGTCCACCGCGACTCTCGGTGGCGCCTCAGCAGTGTCGTCGAAGTAGATGATCTCCCGGCCGTCCGCCAGCTTCCCCGCGGTACGCCTCACGCCAACTCCTCGCCACTTCCTGGTACATGTGCCAGAACCAACTCACCGACCTGCTCGGTGAGGGCCGCGCGTGCGTCGTCCGGCAGACCTTCGTCGGTCACCAGCACGTGCGCCTCGTCGAGGTCGGCGATCGTGGAAATGCCCACGGTGCCCCACTTCGTGTGGTCCGCGACCACGACCACCCGCCCGGCGGCGTCGACGAGCGCGCGGTCCGTTTCACTCTCGTTGAGGTTCGGGGTGGTGAAGCCGGAGCGCTCGGCCATGCCGTGCACGCCCAGGAACACCACGTCCAGGTGCAGCGACCGCAACGCCTGCACGGCCACGGGACCCACCAGCGCGTCGGACGGCGTGCGCACGCCACCGGTCAGCACCACCGTGCGGTCGGTGCGCCCGCTCTGCTGCAGCACGTCCGCCACGCGGATCGAGTTCGTCACGACGGTCAGGTCCGGGATGTCGTCCAGGAACCGGGCCAGCGTCCACGTCGTCGTGCCCGCGGACAGCCCGATGGCCGTCCCGGGACGCACGAGTCCGGCCGCCAGCGCCGCGATCGCTTCCTTCTCGGGCAGCTGCCGCACCGACTTGGCCTCGAACCCGGGCTCGTCGGTCGAGCGTCCGACGACGGACGTCGCGCCGCCGTAGACCTTCTCCACCAGTCCGCGCGAGGCGAGCACGTCGAGGTCGCGGCGCACGGTCATGTCGGAGACGCCGAGCCGGACGACCAGGTCGCTCACGCGCACCGCGCCAGTCCGCTTGACCTCTTCCAGGATCACCGCTTGCCGTTGACGTGCCAGCACCTCACACCTCTTCCCTGAGGACGACGACGTCCCCGGCTCGCACGGTGAGGCGTCCGGAGACCTGCGCGCCGGACAACACGTCGACACCGGACGCCTCGATCTGCGCGTCGGTGTCGGTGTGGTTGACGGCGAAGAGCCACGATACGTCGCCCTTCCGCCTCACCAGCTCGATCCCGGCAGGCGACACCGTCACGCCCGCACCGGAAAGCGCGTTTTCCACCGTTCGGCGGAGACCGCTCCCATCAAGATCGCACGCCACGTACCACGCGACACCGTTGCCAAATGCGTTTCGTGTCACCGCGGGCACGCCGGGCAACGGCCCGTCGACATAAGAGGCAACGATGTCAGCGGTCCTGACGTGCAGGTGTTCCGTCCACAGCGAGGCTGTTGAGCCGTCGGTCAACGACGCGGCTTCGCCTTGCCGCAGCGGGAAGAACTCCTCCGACCACACGCCCAGCACGTCGCGGAACGCGCCGGGGTAGCCACCCAGTCGAACCCGGAGATGTTCGTCGGCAACTCCGGACAAGTACGTGACCACGACATGACCGCCGCCTGCCACGTAGTCGGCGACCACAGCGGCGTGCGCGTCGGACACCGCGTGGAACGCCGGCACGACGACCATCGAGTACGCCGAGAGGTTCGCACCCGGCGCCACGAAGTCGACCGTCACCCCGGCTTCCCAGAGCGCCTGGTAGTAGCCGAAGACGTGCTTGAAGTAGTCGAAGTCCGCGGTCGGGTTCGCGCTCTGCCCCAACGCCCACTGCGACTGCCAGTCGAAGAGGACCGCGACGGAAGCGTCCACTGTGGATCCGGCAACATCGGGCAACTGCCCGAGCTCGGCACCGACCTGGCACACCTCGCGGTACACCTTCGTGTCGGTTCCGGCGTGCGGCACCATCGCCGAGTGGTAGCGCTCGCTGCCACCGCGCGACTGCCGCCACTGGAAGAACAGGGCTCCGTCCGCGCCTCGGGCGATGTGCTGGAACGAGTGCCGCCGCATCTCACCGGGCAGCTTCGCGATGTTGCGCGGCTGCCAGTTCACCGCGGACGTCGAGTGCTCCATCAGCAACCACGGCTTGCCGCCCGCGAGGCCGCGCACCAGGTCCGCGGACATCGCGAGCTCCACGTGCCGGTCGGGCGACTGGGACTCGGTGTAGTGGTCGTTGGAGACGAAGTCGACCTCGCGCGCCCACTTCCAGTAGTCCAGCGCGCCGAAGGTCCAGTTGACCATGAAGTTGGTGGTGACCGGCACGTCCGGCGTGATCATCTTCAGCACGTCGCGCTCGGCCTTGTAGAGCTCCAGGATCGCGTCGTTCTGGAACCGGTCGTAGTCGAGCACGTGGCCCGGGTTCGAGAACGTCGGCGTCACGCGCGGCGGCAGGATCTGCGACCAGTCCGTGTAGCCCTGGCTCCAGAACGCCGTCGACCACGCATCGTTCAGCTGATCGAGCGTGTACCGCGATGACAACCAGTCACGGAACGAGGCCGCGCACGTGTCGCAGTAGCAGCGCCTCACGTGGCACGCGTACTCGTTGCCGACGTGCCAGGCGGCCAGCGCGGGGTGGTCGCGGTAGTGCGAGGCCATTTCGGCGGCGAGCGCAGTTGCACGGTCGCGGTAGATGGGCGATGACGGGCAGTACGCCTGCCGCGAGCCGTGTGATAACCGCACACCGTCCGCGCGCACGGGCAGCATCTCGGGGTACTCGGTGGTGAGCCACGGCGGGGGCGCGGCGGTGGCCGTCGCGAGGTCGACGCGGATGCCGCCGGCGTGCAGCAGGTCGAGCACCCGGTCGAGCCAGTCGAACCGGTACTCGCCCTTGCTGACCTCGATCTTCGCCCAGCTGAAGATCCCCACGCTGACCAGGTTCACCCCCGCCCCGCGCATGAGTTCGACGTCCTCGGCCCACACGTGCTCGGGCCACTGCTCGGGGTTGTAGTCAGCACCCCAGCCGAGTCCGGGCATGTCAGTTGGCCAAGTCGTCACGGCGGCAAGAGTGGACGACAAACACCCCAACGTCAACACAAGCAAACACAAGTTCACGTTTGGGTCTGTTCGGCGGTTGACCGGTACAAGTACCGGGATCGTGCTAGAAACCGGCTGTGCACGGGTTTAACAGCTGAGTAACGAGACTTGACAGGATGTGTGCCTGGGACCACATTGTGCGCAACTTTGTTGGAGTCCTGTTCGGTTCGCACACGAGCGAGTGTCACCTGTAGGAGCGAAGATGGTCCGGTACGCGTCAGGTTCCTCTCCGTTACCGCAACTCGACAGGCGCACCCTGTTGCGGATCATGCTGGCCGGCGCCGGCGTGGCCGCGACCGGTGGCCTCGCGGCGTGCGGCGGCGGTTCGGGCTCCGGTGGTGACTCGAAGGTCGTCACCTTCGGCAACAACCTCTCCGACCAGGTGCCGAAGGACGCGATCACGGCGGCGGTCAAGGCGTTCGAGAAGAACTCCGGCGGCACGACCGTCACGATCAACACCAAGCAGCACGAGCAGTACCAGGAGCAGATCAACAACTACCTGCAGGGCAAGCCGGACGACGTGCTCGCCTGGTTCGCGGGCTACCGCATGCGGTTCTTCGCCGACCAGGGCCTCACCGGCGACCTGAGCGACCTGTGGGGCAAGGTCGGTGGCAACTACTCCGACGCGCTCAAGCAGGCGTCCACGGGCAGCGACAAGAAGCAGTACTTCATCCCGTTCACGCAGTACCCGTGGGGCATGTTCTACCGCAAGAGCGTTTGGCAGGAAAAGGGATACGCGATCCCGAAGACGCTCGACGAGCTCGTCGCGCTCGCCACGAAGATGAAGACCGACGGCCTGATCCCGATCGCCTTCGCGCAGAAGCAGGGCTGGCCGGGCATGGGCACGTTCGACCAGCTCAACTTCCGCATCAACGGGTACCAGTTCCACGTGGACCTGCTGGCGGGCAAGGAGAACTGGCAGGACAAGAAGGTCAAGGACGTGTTCGACACCTGGAAGCGGCTGCTGCCGTTCCACCAGGAGAACGCGCTCGGCCGCGAGTGGCAGGAAGCCGCGCAGACGTTGCAGCAGAAGAAGTCCGGCATGTACCTGCTGGGTGCGTTCGTGGGGCAGCAGTTCCCGGACGCCGAGAAGGACGACCTGGACTTCTTCCCGTTCCCGGAGATCAACCCGGAGCACGGCACCGACACGGTCGAGGCGCCGATCGACGGTTACATGATGGCGAAGAAGCCCGCCAACAAGGACGGTGCCCTCGCGCTGCTCGAGTACCTGTCGTCGCCGGAACCGCAGCTCGCCTACCTCAAGGCCGACCCGACCGCGGTCGCGACCAACCAGAAGGCGGACACGTCCGGCTACAACTCGCTGCAGAAGAAGTCGGCAGAGGTCATCAAGAACGCCAAGCACATCACGCAGTTCCTCGACCGCGACACCGACCCCGGTTTCGCGAGCGAGGCGGCGACCAACGGCCTCATCGCGTTCATCAAGAACCCCGACGACATCGACACCGTGCTCAAGGGCATGGCCGACCAGGCGAAGAACATCTTCAAGTGACCGCATTGCAGGAGAAGCCGAAGGCGGTGGCCCCCGAGGGGCCGCCGCCTCGTCGGCGTGGAAAGCGTGCCACCGCCCTCGCGGGCACGGACAAACTGGTGCTGGGGCTCATGCTCGGCATCCCCACGGTCGTGCACCTGCTGTTCGTGTGGATCCCGACGCTGGGTTCCATCGCGTTGTCGTTCAGCAGGTGGAACGGCATCGGCGGGTTCGAGGACATCGAGTGGATCGGCGTCGACAACTACGTCGAGATCTTCACCGAGTACCCCCGGTTCTGGCCCGCCGTGCAGCACAACCTGATCTGGCTCGCGTTCCTGCTGATCGTGCCGACGTGCGCCGGTCTGCTGCTGGCCGTGCTGCTGGACCGGGAGATCAAGGGCAGCCGGATCTACCAGAGCGCGCTGTACATGCCGATGGTGCTCTCGCTCGCGCTGATCGGGTTCATCTGGCAGCTGATCTACACGCCCGACGGCGGTCTGCTGAACTCGTTGCTGGGGCTGAGCGACAAGCCCGTCGACTGGATCGGCGACTCGGACATCAACCTCTACGCCGTGCTCGTCGCGGCGGCGTGGCGGCACACCGGCTACATCATGCTGCTGTACTTGGCGGGCCTGAAGTCGGTGGACCCGGCGCTGAAGGAAGCCGCCGCACTGGACGGCGCCTCGGCGACCCAGACGTTCTTCCGCGTCACGTTCCCCGTGATGAAGCCGGTGAACATCGTCGTCGCGGTCGTGACGGTGATCGAGGCGCTGCGCGCGTTCGACATCGTGTACGTCATCAACAAGGGGCGCAACGGACTCGAACTGCTGTCGGTGCTGGTGACCGACAACATCATCGGTGAGGCCTCGCGCATCGGCCGGGGTTCCGCGGTGGCGGTGATCCTGCTGACGATCTCGCTCGGCGTGATCATCCCCTACCTGTACCAGACGTTCAGCAAGGAGAACCGGACGTGACGGCCACGCTGGAACGGCCCTCGGTGCCGGCAGTCAAGAAGCGCACGGTGACCCCCGCGCGGGTCGCGTTGCACACCTTCCTGATCCTGACGTGCCTCATGACGCTGGCGCCCCTGCTGTGGGCGGTCTACGCGTCGCTGCGCACGTACGAGGACACGTCGGTCAACGGGTACTTCTCCGTCGCGAAGTCGCTCACGCTCGAGAACTTCGCGAAGGCGTGGGACGTCGGCAACCTGCCGCACTTCTACTGGAACACGTTCCTGATCACCGTTCCGGCGCTGATCATCACGCTGCTGCTCAGCTCGATGGTGGCGTTCGGCGTGTCCCGGTTCAGCTTCAAGTTCAACCTGCTGCTGCTCATGATCTTCACCGCGGGCAACCTGTTGCCGCAGCAGGTGATCGTGACGCCGCTGTGGCGCCTGTACCGCCTGATCGAGGTGCCGGAGTGGATCAGCGACAGCGGTTCGCTGATCGACTCGCCGGTCGGGGTCGTGCTGATCCACATCGCCTTCCAGTCCGGCTTCTGCACGTTCGTGCTGTCGAACTACATGAAGACGATCCCGTACGAGCTGACCGAGGCCGCCCGGGTGGACGGCGCGTCGGTGTTCCGGCAGTACTGGCAACTGACGCTGCCGCTGTGCCGGCCGGTGCTCGCCGCGCTGGCGACGCTGGAGTTCACCTGGATCTACAACGACTTCCTGTGGGCGTTGGTGCTGATCCAGGACGGCGACAAGATGCCGGTCACCTCGGCGTTGCAGAACCTCAAGGGCACGTTCTTCACCGACAACAACCTCATCGCGGCGGGGTCGCTGCTGGTGGCGTTGCCGACGCTGGTGGTGTTCTTCGTGCTGCAGCGGCAGTTCGTCGGCGGCCTCACCCTCGGCTCCACGAAGGGCTGATTGCATGCGCGTTGTCGCCGAGATCCCTGTGTCAGAGCAGGGTTCGGTGCACGAGCAGGGCTGGCAGTCGTGGTCTCCGTCGACCCGCTACGGGTTGACGGAGCAGCCGCACCGGTGGGTCGACGCGCCGCAGCGGGTCGTCTCGTACCGCTCGGAGAACTCCGCCGGGCGTGACGTGTTCTGGGGCGAGGGTCTCCTGGCCGTCGACCCCGGTGACGGTGCCGCCGTGACCCTGATCGCGGCCGTCTCCCCCACCCGTTCCGTTCCGTCGATTCGAGCGGTCGTACGAGGTTCGGTCGTCGAGGTCGCCGCCGACGGCGATGTCGAGGTGCGAGTTGAGCAGTCCACCGTGGACACGGCGTTCGCGCGCTGGGCGGACTCGGTGGCGGACAAGCTGGAACTGACCGCTCCTCGCCCCGCTCCCACGACGTGGTGCTCGTGGTACCAGTACTTCACCGAGGTCGCCGAGTCCGATGTGGACCGGAACCTTCAGTTGATGGACTCGCTCGACCTGCCGATCGACGTCGTGCAGATCGACGACGGTTATCAGGCCGCGATCGGTGACTGGCTGATCCCGTCCGGCCGTTTCCCGGATGTCGCCGGCATGTTCGCCCGGATCCGCGACCACGGCCGGCGCGCGGGCATCTGGACGGCACCGTTCCTGGTCAGCGAGAACTCCCGGCTCTTCGCGCACCACCCGCAGTGGCTGGTGCGCGACACGTCCGGCGTGCCCGTTTCGGCCGGGCGCAACTGGGACCAGCAGCTCTACGCGTTGGACACCACTCATCCTGGCGCGCGCGAACACCTGCGGACCGTCTTCATCACGTTCGCCGCGTGGGGCATCGACTTCCACAAGATCGACTTCACCTACGCGGCCGCGCTGCCCGGCGTGCGGCACGAGGACGTCACGCCGATCGAGGCCTACCGGATGGGGCTGCTGCTGATCCGCGAGGCGATCGGTGACGCCTACCTGCTGGGCTGCGGGGCGCCGCTGCTGCCGTCGATCGGGCTCGTGGACGCGATGCGGGTCTCGCCCGACATCGCGGCCACCTGGGCGTCCTACAACGGTGACGCGTCGATGCCGGGGCAGTTCGGGGCGACGCTGAACGGGGTGTCACGGGCGTTCCAGCACGGCAGGTTCTGGGTCAACGACCCGGACTGCATCCTCGCGCGGCCCGGCATCGAGAGGCGCGAGGACTGGGCACGGCACGTGTCGCGGTTCGGCGGGCTGCGCGGATCCAGCGACGGGGTCGACCAGCTCGACGACTGGGGCCTGGAAACCACCAGAAGGTTGTTGTCAGAGCCCGTCCCGAGGTATTTCGTGGAGTCGTGACGATCAACCTGCGCCCGTGGCGGGCCGACGACCTGCCCGCGCTGCTCGCGGCACACCGCGACCCGGCTCTGCGCCGCTGGCTGGCCACTTCGCTGACGGACGAAGCCCAAGCGCGGCAGTGGCTCGAAGTGCAGGCCGCCGGCTGGGACTCGGCGACCCGCTTCAGCTTCGCCGTGGTGACCGCCGGAAACGCGGTCGGCCACGTGGTGGTGAAGATGGGCGAGGCGGGCACGGCTGAAGTCGGCTACTGGACGGCGCCCCAGGCCCGAGGCCACGGCATTGCCGCCCGCGCGGTGGAAACCGCGACTGGCTGGGCGTTCCACACGCTGAACCTCACCCGCCTCAGCCTCGTGCACGCCGAGGACAACCAGGCTTCCTGCCGGGTCGCGGAGAAGTGCGGCTACGTCCTGAACGAACACGTGCCGGCCGCACCGCCGGAATTCCCGGTCGGCGCGCACCGGCACGTGCGCAAGAACAGCTGACGGCCTACTTGCCGCCGGTCTGCGGGTTGTAGTCGGAGATCGAACCCCAACGGCTCACCGGGATGACGATCACGCGCGCCTTGCCCACCACGTTGTCGATCGGGATCGCGCCGTCGGCGGGCGTCGGGTCGCCGTGCTTGCGCGAGTCCGACGAGTTGTTGCGGTTGTCGCCCATCACCCACAGCTTGCCCGCGGGCACGGTGACCTTCTCGAACGAGTCCTGCTGACGCGGGCCGCCACCGAAGTTCAGGTACGGCTCGTCCAGCGGCTTGCCGTCGACCAGGACGCGGCCCTGGTCGTCACAGCACTCGACGGTCTGGCCGCCGACCGCGATGACGCGCTTGATGAAGTCGGTACCGCTGGGCTCGGACAGGTTCACCATCGAGCCCATGTCCTGCAGCGTGCCGACGACGAAGCTCGGGGGCTCCTTGCCGCCCGTCCAGTTCGGCGGGCCGCGGAAGACGACGACGTCGCCGGGCTGCGGATCGCGGAACAGGTACGTGATCTTCTCGACCAGCACCTTGTCGTTCACGCAACCCGTGCAGCCGTGCAGGGTCGTCTCCATCGAAGCCGACGGGATGACGAACACGCGCGCGATGAACGCCTGGATGGTGATGGTCAGCACCAGCGCGACGCCGACGATGACCAGGACTTCTTTCCAGAACGGCTGCTTCTTCTTCGCCTTCTTCTTGGAGAACCTCGGCGCCGGGTCCTCCTCCTCGTACGAAGAGGTGGCCGGAGAGGGGGACGAAGACCGCGAACCGGACGTCGAGAACCGCGACGTGGGTTCTGCGGGGCCGTCCCCTGTGGGAGGCGTCGTCTCCCAGGTCGACGAAGAATCGTCGTTCACGCGATGACTCACACGCCCCACCTTACGGACGACCGGGTAGGCGCAACGTGAACAGGGCACCGCCCTCGGGCGCTCTGCCCGCGGTGGCCGTGCCGCCGTGCCGTTGTGCCACCTGCTTGACGATGGCGAGTCCCAGGCCGGAACCCGGCAGGGTCCGCGCCTCGGACGAACGGTAGAAACGCTCGAAAACGTGAGGTAGATCGGCGTCCGCGATACCGGGGCCCGCGTCCGCCACCTCCACCACGGCGCTGCCGTCGCCCACCTGACGCAGGCTCAGCCGCACCGCTGAGCCCGAGGGGCTGAACTTCACCGCGTTGTCGAGGAGGTTCAGCACCGCGCGCTCCAGAGCACTTGAATCACCCAGAAGTGTCCACGGTTGCAGCTGCACGTCGAACGTGACGTTCGAGGCGCGTCGGCGCGCGCGGTCCAGAGACCGTTCTACCACCTCGACGAGGTCGACGGGTTCGTGCACGACCTGAGGCGCGTCCTCACGGGCGAGTTCGACCAGGTCACCGATCAACGTGGTGAGTTCGTCGATCTGCGCGCGCACGTCCGACTGGATTTCCGTTTTGTCCTCTTGGGACAACGTCGGGGAGTTCGGGCGTTCTGACGCCAGCAACAGCTCCAGGTTGGTGCGCATGGAAGTCAGTGGCGTGCGCAGCTCGTGGCCCGCGTCGGCGACCAGTCGTCGTTGGCGTTCCTGCGATTCCGCCACCGCGCCGAGCATCGCGTTGAAGCTGTGCGTCAACCGCGCGAGCTCGTCGTCGCCCGACACCGGTATCGGCGTCAGATCACCTGTGTTCGCCACGCGTTCGGTGGCCTCGGTAAGTCGTTGCACCGGCCGCAAACCCGTGCGCGCCACCGCTGTGCCCGCGATCGCCGCCAGCAGCACCCCGGCGCCACCGATGAGCAGCAGCACCACGCTGAGCTTCGCCAGCGTCGTCCGTTGCGGCACCATCGACTGCGCGATGACGATCGCCTGGCCCGAGTTCTCCGGCCCGTAGTGGACCGCGATCACCCGCGTCTCGCTCTGGTGATCGGTCCAGGTGTAGTCGCCGCGATCGCCCTCCGCGACCTCCCACGCCTCGTCCGTGGTGGGCGGGGGGTTACCGGTCTTGGGGTAGAAGATCTTGCCGGTGTTCGACTGCAGCAGGCCCATCTTCACGTCGCCGGCCGCGAGGAACGCCGCCGGGTAGTTCAGAACCTCGTCCGGCGTCGTGACCTTGAAGCCGGTAGCCACCGTGTTGGCACGCTGGCGCAGGCTTTCGTCGAGCGCGTCGTACACGCTCTTGCGCACGATCATGTACGCGCCGAACGACACCAACGCCACGGCCCCGGCAACGCAGAACGCCGCGAGCCAGGTGACCCGAGCCCGCAGCGACGCCCTCTGCAGCCGTCCCTGGGGTTCGAAGATCACGGAGGGGTCTCCCGCAGGACGTAGCCCACCCCGCGCACCGTGTGGATCAGCCTCGGCTCCCCCTCCGCCTCCGTCTTCCGGCGCAGATACCCGACGTAGACCTCGAGTGCGTTGCCCGAGGTCGGGAAGTCGTATCCCCACACGTCCTCCAGGATGCGGCTGCGAGTCAGCACCTGGCGCGGGTGCGCCAGCAGGAGCTCGAGCAGCGCGAACTCGGTGCGGGTGAGGCTGATGGAGCGCTCGCCCCGGCGGACGTCCCTGGTGGACGGGTCCAGCTCCAGGTCGGCGAACTTGAGGACGGCCGCGGACTGCTGGGCGGCGTCGTCGTCATGGGCGGCACGGCGCAGCAGCGCGCGCAGTCGTGCCAGCAGTTCCTCCAGCGCGAACGGCTTGGGCAGGTAGTCGTCGGCCCCGGCGTCGAGCCCGGACACGCGGTCGCTCACGGCGTCCCGCGCGGTCAGCACGAGGATCGGCAGGTCGTCACCGGTGCTGCGAAGGCGCCGGCACACCTCCAGCCCGTCCAGCCGCGGCATCATCACGTCGAGCACCATGGCATCCGGCCTGGCGGCGGTCACCGACTCCAGGGCCTGCATGCCGTCTCCGGCGGTCTCGACCTGGTAGCCGTTGAACTGGAGCGAGCGGCGGAGTGACTCCCGGACCGCCCGATCGTCATCGACAACGAGGATGCGCATAGGGGCAGTGTTGCTGAGGGATCTGAGAGGCGCCTGAGAAGGTCCCTAACAGCGCGTGTGAGTACGGCGTTAGTTCTTGCTAGCCTTCCAGGCCACGTGCGACCGGCGCGTTCCACTTCCGCCAGAGCGCTATCAGCCTGATGGTGATGATTATTGACGCACCAGTCAGCGCGACCAGGTCTTTCGGCAACCTGGCCCACTCGCCCATCGCGACGACGACTGCCCCGGCGAGAGCTGCCACGGCGTAGATCTCTCTCCTCAGCACCAATGGAATCTCTCGGAGGAGGAGGTCACGCACGGCGCCGCCGCCGATACCGGTGGTCATGCCGATGAGGCACGCGGCGTAGGGCGTGGCGCCGAGAGCCAGCGCGGTGGTGGTGCCGGACGTGACGAACAGACCGAGCCCCACGGCGTCCAACAGCAACACCGTGCGGCGGAGCTTGGCGACCTGCGGGTGGAACCAGAAGACGATCAGGCCCGTGACGCCGGCGACCAGCAGGTACGGCCAGTTCCGCAGGCTCGTCGGCGGGTGCACGCCCAGCAGCACGTCGCGGATGATGCCGCCGCCCAGCGCGGTGGTGAGCGCCAGGACGGTCACGCCGAACACGTCCAGCCGGGCGCGGACGGCGGCCACCGCGCCGGACGCGGCGAAGACCGCGATCCCGATCAGTTCCAGGACGATGAGCAGCACAAACGAAGAGAATACGGGGCTAGCGCGGCATCGCTTCCCGGCGGTAACCGGCCTCCAGCCGACCCCCTGCGGACACCAGCACGTGCTCGACGACCTCGATGAACCACTCGGCACCCTCGCCCCGCGCCAACGCCCGGTAGGCGTCCACGAGCTCGTCTGCCTTCGCCTCTTTGAGGCGCCTGAGCAGCCACTTCCCGTGCCCGAGCCACTTGTTCTGCACGACCAGCGCCAACTCCCCCGCGCAGGTCAGCAGCCGGGCCGCGACGAACAGCCGCTCGTCGTCGTCCCGTGCCCCGATGAGGTCTTCCAGCAGGTCCGTGCAGCCGTAGCGGCGGTCTTCCAGCTCGGTGGCGGTGGGAATCGGCGGGCCGACGTCGAGCAGAGCGCGCGCCTCGGCCCGCATGCGCTGACCGGTGCCGTCGGCGTCGAGCATGAGGAACCCCTCGGCGCACATGTGCAGCAACGGCGGGCGCCGGTCCTGGGCGTCGCGGGCCACGAAGTCCTGGAACGACTCGATCGTGTGACAGAACAGCTCGACCGGCCAGCCGCGGTGCTCCAGCGTCTCCCGGAACGCGTTGGGCAGGTCGTCGACGATCACGACGATGTCCAGGTCGGAGTTCGCCGTGTAGGTGCCGGCCGCGACGCTGCCGCCCAGGAACGCCGCCGTGGCGAGCGGGAAGCGTTCGTCGATCAGGTCACGGGCGACCTGGACGGGATCGCGGTCCCAGTCCAGCGGGTGCCCGGTGACGTAGTAGTCCTGGTCGGGGTCGAGCGGCCCGAGCACCTGCTCGACGCGCGGCCAGATCTCGGGGCCCACCTCGTTGAGGCCGGCGAGCCACGGGTTGTCCTCCGCGTCGAACAACGGCCGGATCTCCAGGAACTGGGCGCGGGAGATCTCCCGCACGCTGACCGGTGGCCCGCTGCGTCGTTTGGCATAGCCCTTCAGGCGCCAACCCATGTTGTCGCCGTAGGCGTGCCTGACCTCGTCGTCCCCCGTCACCCCTTCATTGTTACTTGGTGAACGCGTGCGGACGAACTCAGACGCGCGCCACCGCGAGCAAATAGCCCAGTGACGGCTGGATCGCGAGCGGTGACAGGATCTGGTCGAGGTACTCCCGCGCTTCTTCTCCGTGCGCGGCAACCAGAGCGTCGTAGTGCGCGCGGGCACCGTCCTGCATCCGCGGCACGGTCTTGCGCGTCTCCGTGCTGAGGTCCACCAGTTCCACCACGTGCAAGCCCGCTGCCGCCAACAACTTCGGGTAGCCGGCGAACGTGGGCAGCTCGTCGATGTCGTAGGTGTTCAGCAGCGGCTGCAGCTCGTCGAGCAGGCCCTGCGAGACCGGTTTGCGCTGCACGAAGTCGGACACCACCACCACGCCGGACGGTTTCACCACGCGTGCCAGCTCGCGTAAGACGCTGACGCGATCACCCAAGTGCGGCAAGGTCTCCACGGCCCACGCCGCGTCGAACGTGCCACCGGAGAACGGCATCGCGTGCGGGTCGCCGTGCACGAACCGGACCTGGTCGTCGACGAACAACGCTTCCGCGCGGGCGTTCGCGCGGACGACGTGTTCGGCGCAGGGCGACACGGACACGATGTCCGCGTGCGAGGCCTCGGCCAGCCGGAACGCCGACGTGCCGACCCGCCGGCCCAGGTCCAGCACGCGCCAGCCGTGCCGCGCGCCGAGCTTGTCGATGTGCAGCGCGGTCATGCGTTCGGCGGCGACGCGGTTGGGCGACTCGTCCTCTTCGGAGGTCCAGAGACCGAAGTGCAGGTTGTGGTCCCAGATCGCGCGCATGACCTCGTGGTAGACGTCGGTCATCAGAAGAAGTCCGCCATGCGCGGGACTCCGGACGCGCCGGCGAGCTGGTCGAGCACCGCCGCGTCGGCCGGGTCGCCCTCCAGCAAACCCGCGCGCCGCAACGCATGCGTGTTCTGGAACCCGGTGAACCACGGCCCGAGCGCCCTGGCGTGCAGACGAACCGCGCCGGTGCCGCCGGGCTCGACCCGCACCACGCCGTCCTCGGCGACGACGCGCTGGTTGCCCGCGTGCCACGGCGCGTGCTCGTCGATGATCTCCAGGTCGACCGCGGCGTTGGCCAGGCGCGGCCAGCCACGCGCGGCCACGGCGGCGGGCAGGTCGACGACGCGCAGCATCCAGGTCGACGTGAACACCTCGTACCGCATCGGCGTCGTGCCGAGCAGGTTGAGCGTGGCGGGGTCGGTGATCCGCAGGTCGACGGCTTCGAGCGTGCCCGCCCACGACTTGAGCGACGCCAACAGGTTCAGCTGGGTCTCGACGTCCACGCCGATGAGGTCGTACACCTTGAGGCGGCCCATGTCGCGGTCGTGGCTGGGCTCGCGCTGAGCCGTCAGATACCCGCGCAGGCCGTTCGGGCCGGGCAGCACGCTCACCAGGTCCATCTCGAGCACCTTCGCGAGGTCGACCCTCGGCGGACGACGGTCGGCCATGCCGTCGATCGTCCGCGCCACCTCCAGGTAGCAGTCGCGCAGCGCGGTGAGATCGCTCTCATCAGCCGGGCGCGAAGGTATCGGCTCGGACGGCTCCGGGGCGGAGAGCACCCTGTCCATCGGCACTTCGACCCACTCGAAGAGCCCGGCGCGTTCCCAGCCCCGTTTCCGGTACAGGTTCGGCACGGTCGCGTAGAGCACCGAGATCGGCTGCCCGTGCTCCCGCATGGTGGACAGCGCCTTGTCCAGCAACGCACCCGCGACCCCACGGCCACGCGTGGCGCCGTTGACGGCGACGCCACCGATCCCACCCATCGGGACCGCGGCGCCGCCGTAGAACTGCCCGTACTCGCCGATGCCGAGCACCCCGGCGACCTTGCCGTCCAGTTCCGCGACCAGTCCGTGCCTACCGGGATGCACCAGCCTCTCCGGCCGCGCGTCGTCGTTGAACGCGAGCTTGCGCAGGCGGGAAACCGCGTCGAGGTCGTCCTCGGTGTACTCACGGATGTGCACGGACAACTATCTACCAGGAAAAGAAGCCCTGGCCCGTCTTCTTTCCCAGCTCGTTTCGCGCGACCTTGTCCCGCAACAGCTGCGGCGGGTCGAATCGGGGGCCCAACTGCGCCGCGAGGTGCTCGGCGATCGCCAGCCTGACGTCGAGTCCGACCAGGTCCGTGAGCTCCAGCGGACCCATCGGCCAGCGGTAGCCGAGCTTCATGCCGGTGTCGATGTCGGCCGCTGAGGCAACGCCTTCCTCCAGCATGCGAATCGCTTCCATGCCAACGGCCACCCCCAAACGGGAGGTCGCGAAGCCAGGAGAGTCCCGAACTTCGATGACGGTTTTCCCCATTTCTTCGGCCCACGTTCGCGCTTTGGCCACGTTCGCGGGGTCGACGCCCTCGTGGTGCACGAGCTCGACGAGCTGCTGGACCGGGACGGGGTTGAAGAAGTGCATGCCCAGCACGCGTTCGCCCGGCAGCCCGGCGGCGATCTCGGAGATCGACAACGACGAGGTGTTGGACGCCAGGATCGCCTGCGGGCACTTCTCGGCGGCGAAACCGAGCACCTTCTGCTTGAGCGGCACGTTCTCCGGCACGGCCTCGACGACCAGCGCGGCGTCCTCCGGCAGCTCACCGGTGCTCAGGTTCGCGAACACCGCGTCGGCGTCCGCGAGCTTGCCCTTCTCCTGCGCCTTGTCGAGCGAGCGCTTGACCGTGAGCCTGCCCTGCTCCACGCGTTCGGCGTCGGCCTCCGAGAGCGTGACCTCGTGACCGTGCGCGAGCAGGACGTGCACGATGCCCGCGCCCATCGTGCCGCCGCCGATGACGACGGCCTTCACGCCACTTCCCCGGAGTCGATCACTTCAGCGCTGAACATCGCGACCAGCTCCATGCCGCCGATCTCGGCGAGGTTCGCGCCCGACGAGGCCCACTCGGGCGTCTGCACCGCGGCCTTCATGGACTCGGGAGAGTCGAAGTACATCTCCGCGATCAGGTGGGGCTCGGTCTCACCCAGGAAGCCGGCGAGGAACACCCGCTGCACCTTCGCGACCTCGGCCCGCACCAGGCCGGGCACCGAGTTCACGATCGGCAGGTGCGACTCGAAATACTTCTCGTCGAAGTCCTCGGGGTTCGCGGGCTTCTTGTACAGCGCGATGTACTTGATCATGTGACGCTTTCCTCCTCGACTCGCCCAGCACTGTAACGCCCGAGCAGGGTGCCCGGCTGAGGCACGATGGAAGCGTGCGGATCATCCTGTTGCGCCACGGCCAGAGCCTCGGCAACGTCGACGAGCTCGCCTACTGCCGCATCCCCGACCACGCCCTGCCGCTGACCGAGCAGGGCGAACAGCAGGCACGCGCGGCCGGCGCCACGATCAAGGAGCTGATCGGCGCAGGTCCGGTGGCGGCCTACGTCTCGCCGTACAAACGGACCCGCCGGACGTTCGACCTGCTGGGCGTCGACGCCGAGCGGGTCGTCACCGAGCCTCGTGTGCGCGAACAGGACTGGGGCAACTTCCAGGACCCGGTGCAGCAGGAGGTGCTCAAGCACCAGCGCCACGCGTTCGGGCACTTCTTCTTCCGGCTGCCCAACGGCGAGTCCGGCGCGGACGTCGACGATCGGGTGGCGGCGTTCCTCGACGGCCTGGTGGTCCGGATGCACGAGGACGAGACGCACCCCCGGACCGTGCTGATCGTCTCGCACGGTCTGACGATCAGGTTGCTGTGCCGCAGGCTGTTCGACTGGAGCATCGAGCTGTTCGAGTCGCTGTCCAACGTGGACACCTGCGAGAACCGCGTGCTCGACCACGACGGCACGGGGTGGAAGCTGGACCGCCCCTTCGACCAGTGGCGCGACTCACCGGACGGGACGGTCCAGCATTCCTAGAGGAGTCCCCGCTTGTAAGCGGCGACCAGGCGTCGTGGCACGAGAAGCTCCTTGCCGTCGAGGGTTCTGACGCGCACGAGGTCCGGCGCCGTGGCCTTCCACCGACTGCGCCGGTGCCGGGTGTTGGAACGCGACGTCCTGCGCTTGGGAACGGCCATCAGCGCTCTCGCTTTCCGTAGCGGCGGTTGAACTTCTCGACCCGGCCCGCGGTGTCCATGACCCGCTGCGTGCCCGTCCAGAACGGGTGCGAGTCGGCGGTGATGTCGACGATCAGCAACGGGTAGCTGTTGCCGTCCTCCCACTCGATCGTGCGGCTCGACGTGGCCGTCGAGCGGGTCAGGAACGTCTTGCCCGTCGACGCGTCCTGGAAGACCACCGGGTGGTAGTCGGGGTGGATGCCTGACTTCATATCTCCAGCTTTCGGATCGAGTCCACGAAGGACAGTTCGTCGTCGGTCAGCAGCGCGCTCGCGAACGCCTGCGTGATGTCGTCCGGCTCGCCGACCGTGATCGCCACGATCTGCGTGGTCCGGCCGTCGCGCGGCCCACCTTCACCGACGTGCAGCCCGCCGCCCGCGGATTCCAGGTGCAGCGCCAGATCCGGCTCGTCCGCGACCCACAGCCGGCCGCGCGAACGCACCACCGTGCCGTCGAGCAACGAGTCGAGCGCGTCGTTCAGCCGCGCCGGGTGGAACGGCCGGTCCGCCGTGAAAACCGCCGTCGACACACCGCAGTCGGGCGTGAGCGGGATCATCCGCGGCCGGGAGTTCCTGCGCACCACCACCGCGTCCGGCGTGCACCGGTGCGCTCCAGGAGCCAGCCGGTCGAGCACGGCCGCCGTCCGTTCGTCGGCGTTCCCTTGCAGCACAACCACATCCGCTGCTTCGACCTGTGCCACGACGACCTGGGCGACCGTGCGCTGGTCGCTCACCATCGACGCGTCACCGAGAGCGTCGTCCAGCCAGCTCTCGGCATCGATCACCGTGATCACGCACTCGACGTCGACACCCAGGTTGCGGCGCACGGCGTCCGGTTCGAGCAGCGGGTCCAGGTGCAGCACGACGGTGTGGCCTTCAAAACCCTTGAGCAACTCGCGCAGGTCTTCCCGCACGGTGCACGACACGCAGTTGTGCAGCAGCTCGACGTCGGTGGCGATGCCGTCGACCCACCGCCGCACACACGTCTCCGCGGCAACGTGCCTGACCAGCACCGAACCGGGCCGGTCGCGCCACACCCGCACAGCGACGTCGTGGTCCACCAACCCCGCCACCATGACGACAACGGTTTCCATGTGAGGTACCGTAGTTGAAAACGAATGTCGTTTCAATCTGACTTCTGGGAAGGCCTCACACATGCGCTGCCAGCTGACCGGCCGTGAGCCGGGCTTCGGCAACCGCGTCTCGCACTCGCAACGCAAGACGCGCCGCCGGTGGAACCCGAACGTCCAGCGCAAGCGGTACTGGGTGCCGTCGCTGAACCGGTTCGTGACGCTGACGCTGTCCACCAAGGCGATCAAGACCGTCGACCGGATCGGCATCGAGGCCGCCGTCGCGAAGCTCCGCCAGCTCGGGGAGAAGGTCTGATGGCCAAGAGCACCGACGTCCGCCCGATCATCAAGATGCGGTCGACCGCAGGCACCGGCTACACGTACGTGACCAGGAAGAACCGGCGCAACGACCCGGACCGCCTGGTGCTGCGCAAGTACGACCCGGTGGCGCGCAGGCACGTCGACTTCAAGGAGGAGCGCTGATGGCCAAGAAGTCGAAGATCGCCGCGGACCAGCGCCGCCGCGAGATCGTCGCCCGGTACGCAGGGCGGCGTGCGGAGCTCAAGGAGATGCTGCGCCACCCCGAGACGCGCGAGGAGGCGTTGCGGGGCCTGCAGAAGCTGCCTCGTGACGCGTCACCGACCCGGCTCAGGAACCGCGACGTGGTCGACGGACGGCCGCGCGCCTACAACCGCAAGTTCGGCCTCTCCCGCGTGCGGTTGCGGGAAATGGCCCACAGGGGCGAACTTCCCGGCGTCTCGAAGGCGAGCTGGTGATGCGCGAGCGCAAGCCGTTGAAGCGCAGGCAGAACCTGCTCGCGAAGGAGGGCGTGATCGTCGTCGACTGGAAGGACGTCACGCTGCTGCGGAAGTTCATCTCGGACCGGGGCAAGATCCGGTCCCGCCGTGTGACCGGCCTGACGCCGCAGCAGCAGCGTCAGGTCGCCACGGCCATCAAGAACGCACGGGAGATGGCCCTGCTGCCGTACCCGTCACAAGGGCGATGACGCGCACCGCCGTGCTCCCGTTCGGCGGCTGGTTCGACGAGGTCGCCGACGAGCTGTTCGCCGCGATCAGCGACAAGGGCCTGCCCGCCGACACCGTGCAGCAGGTGACCGTCGACCGCGGCCATCTTCGACTGGGCCTTCTCCATGTCGCGGAGCAGCTGGTCGAGGCCGCGCGCGGACAGC
>NZ_JBEXPJ010000053.1:0-49211 GCF_040611995.1 Lentzea sp. NPDC006480 | reverse complement strand
GCACCGGCGGTGGCGGGGCAACGGGAGGCCGTGCAACAGATCCTCGACAAGCTCACCACGGACGGCGGCGCACTCGGAGTCCAGACGCGGATCACCGGCCTCGGCACCTTCCGGTCGGGCATCGCCGAACATGGATCCCGCAAACCCGTGCCGTACCACGGAACTTTCCGCATCGGCAGCAACACCAAGCCGTTCGTGTCCACAGTGGCGTTGCAGCTGGCGGGCGAGGGCAAGATCGGCCTGGACGAGCCGGTGGACCGCTACCTGCCCGGACTGGTCGACCAGCGCATCACCGTCCGCCAGTTGTTGCAGCACACCAGTGGCCTCTTCGACTACACCGAAGCGCTGCCGCTCGACCCGGCCGGTTTCCCGTCCATCCGCTACAAGTCGTGGGACCCGCTCGAACTGGTCAAGATCTCCACCGGCCGCCCGCTCGGCTTCGAGCCCGGCGCACAACACAGCTACTCCAACACCAACTACGTCGTGATCGGCCTGCTGATCGAGAAGATCACCGGCAGGCCGTACGCGAAGGCGGTCGAGCAGCGGATCCTGAAGCCGTTGCGGCTGAACGACACCGTGCTGCCCGGCAACTCAGTGGACCTCCCGGGCCCACACGCCCACGGCTACTACCCGGACGCCGACGGCAAGCCGACCGACGTCACGCGCCTCAACCCGTCGTGGGGCTGGGCCGCGGGGGAGATGATCTCGACGACCCGCGACCTGGACACGTTCCTGAACGCGCTGCTCGGCGGCAAGCTGCTCAAACCCGCTCAGCAGCAGGAGCTGACCAGAACCACTGCCGCAAGCCCGGACTACGGCCTGGGGGTCTCCGTCGCCCAGTTGTCGTGCACCACGATCTACGGCCACGACGGCTTGATCCACGGTTACGCGACGATGATGGTCGGCACGCAGGACAAGCGCGTGACGCTCTCCATCACGCAGGCCGCGAACGGCGGCACTCCGGGCGACGCCGCTTTCCGGTTGCTGGAGAAGGTGTACTGCTGAAAACAAAAGGGGAGCTGGGTTGACCCAGCTCCCCTCCCGGCGTTTCGAGGATCAGCCGAGGCCGCTCCTCATCGCGGAAACCAACTCACCGTTCGAGGTGTCTCCGGACATCTCCCAGAAGAAGGCGCCACCGAGACCCTGGTTCTTCGCGTAGGTCATCTTTCCGCCGATGGTGGCCGGGGTGTCGTAGCTCCACCACTGGTCACCGCACTTGGCGTAAGCCGTGCCCGCGACCGTGCCGTTGGCCGGGCACGACGTCTTGAGCACCTTGTAGTTCTGGATGCCCGGCTCGATGCCAGGCGCGGCACCGGTCGCCGTGCCGCCAGGAGCCGACTGCGTGACGCCGGACCAGCCGCGGCCGTAGAAACCGATGCCCAGCAGCAACTTGGACGACGGAACGCCCTTGCTCTTCAGCTTCTGGATCGCGTTGTCCGAGTAGAAGCCCGCGGTCGGGATGCCGCTGTAGTTCGTCAGCGGCGAGTGCGGAGCCGTCGGACCCTGGGCCGCCCACGCGCCGAAGTAGTCGTACGTCATGACGTTGTACCAGTTCACGTACTGCGCGGCGCCGCCGTAGTTCGCGGCGTCGATCTTGCCGCCGGACGTGCCGTCGGCCGTGATGGCCGAGGTCACCAGGAAGCTCTGGCCGAACTTGTTGCGCAGCGCGCGCATCAGGTTCACGTACGCCTCCGAGCCGCTGGTGTCGCAGCTCAGACCGCAGGCGTTGGGGTACTCCCAGTCGATGTCGATGCCGTCGAACAGGCCGTTCCAGCGCGAGTCCTTCAGCAGGTTGTAGCAGGACTGCGCGAACGCGTCCGGGTTCTGCGCGGCCTGGCCGAAGCCACCGGACCAGGTCCAGCCGCCGAACGAGTACAGCACCTTGAGGTTCGGGTACTTCTTCTTCAGCTTGATCAGCTGGTTGAAGGCACCGCGCACCGGCGCGTCCCACACGTCCGCGACACCGTCGACCGACTCGGCCGCCGTGTACGACTTCTCGATCGCCGGGAACGACTCGCCGATCGCGCACTGCCCGTTCGTCACGTTGCCGAACGAGTAGTTGATGTGCGTGATCTTCGAAGCGGTACCGGACGTGTCGATGTTCTTGGGCAGGTAGTTCGTGGCGGGGTAGGTGCCCCACTCGGTGAAGTAGCCGAGGGTGGTCTTGCCCGCGGGCGGCGGCGGACCAGTCGTGGTCGTCGTCGTGGTGGTCGTGGTCGTCGTGGTGGTGCTGGTCGTGGTGGTCGTCGTCGGGTTGGTCCCGCCCGACTCGCACGAGCCGCCGTTCAGCTTGCAGTTCGTGGGCGCGGCGAACGTGCCGGAGTACGCGCCGTTGAACCCGAAGCTCACCGACTGGCCGACACCGACGTTGCCGTTCCAGGTGTTCTTGACCGTGACGACCTGGCCGGACGTGGTGTACGAGCCGTCCCAGAGCGAGGTGACGCGGTGGTTCGCGGGCATCGTGAACTCGACAGTCCACGACGTCAGGGCCGCCGTGCTGTTGTTCGTGATCGTGTACTTGCCCTCGAAGCCCGTTCCCCAGTCAGAACCCTTGGAGAACGTGGCGGACACGCCACCGGCACCGCTAGCAGCGGGGACGACGACGATACCGAGGACCATCGCGGCGACGGCCGCGAAGAGAGCAGCAAGATGCCATCGGAACTTGGACATCGGTCTCCTCAGTCGCAGGGGGTACCGGAACGATGTGGTTTAGACCACTCGAAGGTCAAGGTCTAGACCTCTGCCGTCACTCGAATGGAGCAGTCCGAAAACGGTTGTAAGACGATGACTGTCCAGTCATTGTCTATTTGGTTAACCATTGGCGGCTCTGCGAGACGACGGCCTAACTTTGTTCCGTGCCAAAGCGTTCGTTCGCGGTGTAGCTCGCGAGGAGGCGCAGTCCGTCCGCGGAGGGGCTGCCTGGGGTCGCGGACAGCACCAGCAGCTCCATTCCGGACTCGGACGGGAGAGAGAAGTTCTCCTGGTGCAGCTCGAGCAGGCCGACCAGCGGGTGCTGGTAAGTCTTGGGGCCATGTGCACGGGCGCGTACGTCCGCGCGTGCCCAGAGGCGGCGGAAGCGTTCGCTGCCCATCGCCAGCTCGCCGATGAGCGAGGCCAGCCGGGGGTCGTCCGGGTACTTCCCGGCGGCCAGGCGCAGGTGCCCGACCACGTCGAGCGTGCACTGCTCCCAGCCCGCGTAGAGGTCGGTCTCCTCCAGGAAGATGTGCCGGGCGGTGTTCATGCCCTGCAACGGCCGGCCGTAGAGCAGCTCGGCGAGGTGGTTGCCCGCGAGCACGTCCATGCGGTGGTTCATGATCAGCGCGGCCGCGTCGGCGACCAGGTCGAGCATGCGCAGCAGCTCCGGCCGGATCCGTCCGCTCACGGCCTTCGTGGTGCGACGACGCTGCCCGGCGAGCCGGCAGAGGTGGTCGCGTTCGGTCTCGTCGAGGTCCAGCACGCGGGCGAGCGCGTCGAGGACCTGCTCGGAGGGCTGGGTCGCTCGGCCCTGTTCCAGGCGCACGTAGTAGTCGACGCTCACCCCGGACAGGTGCGCGATCTCCTCGCGGCGCAACCCTTCGACGCGGCGGTGCCGGTCGGTGGGGATGCCGACGGACGCCGGGTCGATCCGGGAACGCCGAAGCCGCAGGAAGCCCGCCAGATCGTCCACCTCTCCAGTATGGGGTCGGCGGCGCGGGTGAGGGTGGTCCTGCTGGTACCAGGAAGTCCAGTCCCTGAACGACGACGGCAGCGCCGTCCAGGATCGGAAGTACCTGATCCGAAGGAGTTCTTGTGAAGACGCTGATCGTCTACGCCCACCCGGACCCGAAATCGCTCAACGGCACGCTGAAGGACCTCGCGGTGTCCACATTGGAGGGCGCGGGACACGAGGTGCGGGTGAGCGATCTCCACGCGATGAACTGGAAGGCCGTCGTGGACGCGGAGGACTACGGGCCCGACGCGTCGAGTCCGCTGAAGGTCGCCGCGGACTCCGGCCGCGCCTTCGAGGCCGGGACGCTCACCGCGGACGTGCGAGCCGAGCAGGAGAAGCTGCTCTGGGCCGACACGATCATCTTCCAGTTCCCGCTGTGGTGGTACACGATGCCCGCGATCATGAAGGGCTGGGTCGACCGGGTGTTCACCCACCGCTTCGCGTACGGCGTCGGCGAGCACAGCGCCACCAGGTACGGCGCGCGCTTCGGTGAAGGCACGCTCGCGGGCCGGCGGGCTCTGTTGTCGGTGACCGCGGGTGGTCCGGAGTCGCACTACGCCGCTCGCGGGATCAACGGGCCGATGGAGGATCTGTTGTTCCCGATCCACCACGGCATCCTCTACCACCCCGGCATCGAGGTGTTGCCGCCGTTCGTGCTGTACCGCGTCGACAAGATGACCGGCGAGGACTTCGCGGACGCTGCCAAGGCCTGGGAACAGCGGCTGCTCACCCTGGAGTCGACCGAGCCGATCGCGTTCCGCCGGCAGAACTTCGGTGACTACGAGATGCCCTCGCTGCACCTGAAGGAGGGGCTGGAGCCCGCGGGTCGCACGGGGTTCGGGCTGCACGTGCGCTGACTGTCAACTGTGAGTAAACCTTTACACAATCAGCCGATTGCCCTTTCGGCTCCCCAGGCAGCGATGTCCTCCCGGCTCTGCAGCCCCAGCTTCTCGCGCAGCCGCAGCAGCCGGGAGGCCACGGTCCGCACGGACACGCCCAGCCGGTTCGCGATCTGCTGGTTGGTCAGACCCGTGGCCAGCAACGCGATCACGCGGCGCTCGTGGTCGTCCAACGAGTCGTGCGCGGCCTCCGTGCGGTCGAGCCACACCTCGTCTTGGATGAACGCCTCGGTCTCCGTCGCGGTCAACGGCGTGGAAGCAGCCTCCGCGCGCGCGACAGGGAGCATCAGCCGTGCGGTGCGCATGGCCCCGGCGACCTTCTCCGCCCAGAACGGATCCGGTACAACCCCGACTGATCGCCTTAATGCCCGTCCGGTCGCTTCTAGTCGTAGCGCGCGCTCGGCCTGACCGCGCATCAACGCCACCACGGCCAGTCCTTCGAGGGCGTCCGGCGCGGACAACGGGTTGATGCCGTCCATCCGCAGTGCTTCCTGGAAGGCGTGCGTCGACTCGTCGAGGTCGCCCTGCACCAACGCGACGACGCCGCGTGTGTTCAGTGCGGAGGCGATGCGTGCGGGAACGCCCGACGCGCGCGAGATCGGCAACGCCTTCATGACGGCCTTCTCGGCGCGTTCGTGCTTACCGAGCGACAACGCCGTACGGGCCAAGTCCACCAAGCAGGTCGCACGGGCCAGAGGCTCGCCCAGCAGTTCGGCGACCCGCAGGCACTCGGTGTTGTTCTCGTCCGATGCCTCCCACTCGCCGGACGACTGTTGCACCGCGGCCAAGGTGCTGCGGCAGCTCATCGCCAGCGCCGGTTGCCCCAACGGGCGCACCAGCCGGGAAGCCTCACCGGACAGCTCGATCGCCTCGTCGTGATCACCCTGCTCGGCGGCGAACCTGGCCGCGTGGTTCAGCGCCACGCAGCGGTAGTCGTCCCTTGTGGACGGTCGGCGCAACGCATCCCGCAGCAGTACCCGAGCCTGCCCGAGCCGGCCCCTGCGAGCCGCGCAGTCGGCCAGGGCGGAAGTCAGCAGCAGCAACCGTTCGTCAGCGCGCTCGGCAGCCCATTCGACCGTGCCCAGCAGGCTGTCGACGTGGTTGTCGAGCTTGTCCTGCACCTCGAACGGCACCGACAGCGGCTGGGTGATCAGCACGTCCGACAGGTCCGTGAACCACCGGGCCAGCGCCTCGAAGGCCACGTCCAGCTCGCCCGCCGCCACCAGCTTCTCCCTGGCGTGCAAGCGAATCGACTCCAGCTGCCGGAACCGGGTCGTGCCGGGGATGGCGGTGAGCAACGACTTGGCCTGCAGCCGGGACAACACGTCCAGCACGGGCTCGGCCGACCGTTCGGAGGAGCAGACCTCGGTGGCCGCGCCCAGGTCGAAGCCGCCGTCGAACACCGACAGCCGGCGCAACGCGAACTGCTCGTCCGGCTGCAACAACTGGTAGCTCCAGTCGATCGCCTCGCGCAACGAACGCTGGCGTGACGGCGACTTCCGGCAGCCCAGCGTCAGCAGTTCGAGCGGCTCGTCCATCCGGTCGCAGATGTCCGCGACGGGCAGCAACTGCACCCACCGCGCGGCGAGCTCGATCGCGAGCGGCATGCCCTCCAGCCGGGCGCACAGCAACGCGACGGCAGCGGTGTTCGAAGGCGTCAACCGGAAGTCGGGCTTGCGCTCGCGGGCCCGGTCCACGAACAGCTTCACGGCCTCGGAGCGCGGCGCGGCGGTCGTCACCAGGTCGCGGTCGGTGGAAGGCACCGGCAGACCCTCGACCTGGAAGCTCACCTCACCCGTGATCCACAGGGCTTCCCGCGACGTCGCGAGCACCCGCACACCGGGGCAGCGGTTCAGCAACAGGTCCGTCAGCTCCGCGCACGTGTCGAGCAGGTGTTCGCAGTTGTCGAGGACCACGACCACTTTCATGTTCACGAGCGTTTCCAGGACCGTGTCGCGCAACGGCTCGTCCGACTCCGCGACGACACCCAGCGCGTTCGCGACCGCGGGCAGGACGTCGGCGGGACTGACGACCTCGCCGAGCTCGACGAGGAGCACCCTGTCCGTTCTCCCGCGCCGCAACCGGCCCGCGGCCTCCAGCGCCAGCCGGGTCTTACCCGCACCCGCACTGCCCACGAGCGTAACGAGACGGTGCCGGCGCATGAGCTGGTCGAGCTTCGACAGCTCGGGCTGCCGGCCGATGAACGTGTCGCGCGCGGCGGGCAGGTTCGAGAGCACTCTCAAGTTCCTGCTGCTCACCGGCACCGGCGGCGCAACGGTCGCGCGACGCCGGTAAGCCCTTTGGCGGCAGGCGTTGGAGCAGTAGGACCTGCGCTGCTCGGAGGTGGCCGGAGGCAGCGTGCCGTCGCACAGGGCGCAACGTCCGGTGCTGGTCATCGGGTCCTCTCCTCCAGCCGTAACGGCAGGCCGTCCCTGTCTCGGTCCGGCAACAGCGCAGGTCGTGGGTGGTGACCTGCCGTGTGCAACCCGTTACACGTCGATGCGCGCGAGACGGTTCGCACTCTGCTCGTTATGCCTACCTTCCCGAGACCCTCGTTCGGGAACAAACTGGTGACTGGTCCGGTCTGACAGGGAGTGCGCATGACGTTGACAACCAGCACCTCGTGGGCGAGCACAGGTCTGCAACTGGTGGACAAGCCGCGCACGATCACCGTTGGCATCGCTGACGACGAGGTTCTGATCCGCACCGGAGTCCGCGGCGTGCTGGAGCGTTCCGGCAACGTGGTGGTGGTCGGCGAGGCGGGTGACGGCAGCGGTGCCGTCGAGCTCGCGCGGCGCCACCGTCCGCAGGTGCTGCTGATGGACGCCGCGATGCCCGGCATGGAGGGCCTCGGGGCGGTGCGCATGGTGCGCAGGCACGTGCCGGGGACGCAGGTGATCATGCTGTGCACCCAGCAGACCGAGGAGATGTTGTTCCCGGCGTTGCGCGCCGGCGCGGCGGGGTTCCTGTTCAAGAACGGCGAACCCGACGCTCTGGTCAACGCGGTGCGCGTGGTGGCCGCGGGCGAGGCGATCCTGTCGCCGTCCGCGACGCGGGCGCTCGTCGACCACTTCACGGGTGCCGACTCGGAACGACGTGATGCCGCGCGCAGCCGCATCAGCCTGCTCACCCGGCGGGAGCAGGAGGTGCTGGTGTACCTCGCGCAGGGCATGGCTAACGCGCGCATCGCAAGGCTCATGTACCTCTCAGAAGGGGCGATCAAGGCCCACGTCAGCCGACTGCTGACGAAACTGCGGTGCGACAACCGCGTCCAGGCCGCTCTCATCGCACGCGACGCCGCCCTTCCCTGCTGAACTGGCTGCTGCAACGGCGCAGCAGCCAGACTAGCCACGAGAGATCGTGTCGCGAAGCAGGTCACCCGGTTGGCCCCGTCCAGAGTGATGTCCTTTTCCCGCCAGCGTCTCGGTTGGAATGGCGTCATGCTGGTGCGCATGCGCTTGGACACGTTCACGGAACGCTTGCCGTTCAAGGCACCTCTCTGCCCGTCCAACCTGTTCGGTCACTTGATCGCCACCGCCGTTCCCGGTGTCGAGGAGTGGCGGGACGGCGTGTACCGGCGCTCATTGCGACTGCCTTTCGGTTGCGGGATCGCGGCTTTGCGGCCCTTGACCGATCACGTCGCGTGCACTTTGGAGCTTTCCGATCCGCGGGATTTGAGTACTGCTCTAGACCTCTGCCGGTTTCTGCTCGACCTCGACGTCGATCCGGTCGTCGTCGACAGTGCGTTGTCTTCTGACCCGTTGTTGGCACAACTGGTGTTGCGGGCGCCAGGACGCCGTGTCCCGCGCACGGTGGACGGTGCGGAGTTCGCGATCCGGGCGGTACTGGGTCAGCAGGTGTCCACGAAGGCCGCGCGCACGCACGCCGCCCGTCTCGTCGCGCGTTACGGCACACCGGTCGGGGACTTGTTCCTGTTCCCGCTGGAGTTCGACGTGGCAGCGCTGGCGATGCCGGAGTCGCGCCGCCGCACGATGGCGGCTCTGCTGGAGGCGTTCCAGTCCGGTTTGGACCTGTCTCCGTCGACTGATCGGGCGGTCGCGCGCGAGTGGCTGACAACGCTACCGGGCTTCGGCCCGTGGACTGTGGAATCGATTGCGATGAGGTCGCTGGGCGACCCGGACGCGTTCCTGCCGACCGATCTTGGAATTCGATTGGCGGCCAAGGCTTTGGGCCTGCCGTCGACGCCTGGAGCGTTGGTCAGGCACTCGGAGGTGTGGCGGCCTTGGCGGGCATATGCGGTGCAGCACCTGTGGGCGACCGGTGATCACGAGGTGAACCGGATCCCGGCCTGAGCTGCACGCTCGCGTACATCGCCGCGGTCGACGGGTTCTGCACGAAACCGGGCAATGGCGGCGGATCCTGGGCAAACCGTTGCAAATCAACGAAAACGTCCAGTGCGGTCGCGGGCCGGTCCGCGGGATCCTTGGCCAGCAACCGCTGCACCACCGGGTCGAGAGCGCTGCCGGTGCTCGGCGGCGGTTCCTTCACGTGCTTGTCGAACACCGCGTACGCCGTCGGGCCGGTGAAGAGTTGTTCGCCGGTCAGCATCTCGTGCAGCACGCAGCCCAGCGCGTAGAGGTCGCTGCGCGGTTCGGCGGTGCCGCGCTGGATCTGCTCGGGCGCCATGTAGGAGGGCGTGCCGAGGATCTGGCCGGCCCGGCTGAACGGGGCGACGTCGCTCTCCTTCAGCAGCGCGAGGCCGAAGTCGAGCACCTTCACCGCGCCGTCCGGGCAGAGCATCAGGTTGGTGGGCTTGAGATCCCGGTGGCAGATGCCGTTCTCGTGCGCCTCGGTGAGGACCGCGGCCGTCTGCGCCGCGATGTTCGCCGCCCAGGCCTGCGGGAGCGGGCCGAACTCGTGCACCAGGTCGGCGACCGTGACGCCGTCGACGAACTGCATGACCTGGAAGAGGCGCTGGTCGTACGTCCCGAAGTCGTACAGGACCGGGACTCCGGGGTGCTCCAGCCTGGCGACGATCCTCGCCTCGCGCGCGAACCGCTGCTGCACCTCGTCGTCGCTGCCCGGCAGCCGCAGCAGCTTGACCGCGACCCGGCGGTCCAGGCGCAGGTCCCGGCCCTGGTGCACGGCACCCATGCCGCCCCGCCCCAGTGGCAGGTCGTCGATCTCGTAGCGGTCGGCGATCAGCACGTGCGAAGCCTAACCGTCACGCCGGGCCGATCTGTCCGCCCAGCAGGCCCGCGTACCCGAGCCGGACGAGGCCGGCAGCTTCCTGGAGGCCTTCTTCGAGTGCTTTGAGCTGCTTGAACGCCTGTCCGTACCGTCGTTGTTCGTGGATCGGCAGCGACGGCACCTGCGTCCGGCGCACGTCCAGGCGCGTGGATCCGCTGGGGGTGCGAGCGAACGCGGCGCGCAGCACACCTTCGAGGAAGTCCGGGTCGAGCCGGTCCGGGTCGATCTCGTACCCGGCGCCGGTGGGGGAGACGACGACGTGGGTGCCGGGTGCGGTGCGGATCAGCTCGCCGATCGTGGTCATCGGTGGCGGTGCCTGCTCGCGCAGCTCGGGAAGGCTCGGGACGGCGAAGGCCGGCTGCTGGGCCAGGTAGGCGGTGGCGTCGGTGCGGCTGTGCCGGGCGGGGCTGAGGTCGACGTCGTCGTCCAGCAGGTCGATGACGCGGGTGTTCGGCTCGATCGGACCGAAGGATTCGAGCAGCGCGATCTGCTCGGGCACGCGGCCGATCGGATTTCGCAGCAGCCACAGGTCGCGGCCCGGCTGCACGGTGATCACCGCGCGGATCGCCCCGGCCCGCAACAGGTTCCCGCGGATGCGCTTGCCGGGCCTGCGCGCCGCCGCGGCCGACGGGAGCAGCACCGCGACCTGTCCGCCGGGCTTCGTCAGCGACAGGCAGTGCTGCAACCAGGCCAGTTCCGGCTCGCCGCGCGGTGGCAACCCGTACGTCCACCTGGCGTCACCGACCAGCTCCTCGTGGCCCCAAGTCCGGTCGTGCCACGGCGGATCGCACAGCACCGCGTCCGCCTTCTGGTCGATCCCGTTGTGCCGCAAGGAGTCTCCGGTGATGATCTGCGCCCTGGGCAGCCGGCGCCGCGCGATGACCGCCGACACCGGGTCGAGCTCCTGCCCGATCTTGTCGCGCGCTCTCGACGCCATCAGCAGGTTGCCGGTTCCGCACGCCGGATCGATCACCGTGTCGCCGTCGACAGTGGCCACGACGAGCTCGACGACCTCGGGCGGGGTCGGGTTGAGCAGCCGCGAGTGGGCTTCGAGGTAGCGCTCGTGCAGGAACTCGAACGTCTTCGCGTCCGTTTGAACGTTCGCGAGCGCTTCACCGAGCTTGAGGTCGTCGACGGTCCGCAGCTGCGTCCACAGCCGCTCGGCCGGCGACACCCGGAACGGCTTTCCGTTGCGCCGCAGCCATGCCTCGACGTCGCGCAGGAGGTACAACGGACTGGAGGCCGTCCCGCCGACCGGCGCCGGGAAGTCCTCGAACCGCCGCCGCCAGTTGGACACGGCCGCCCGCCCCACGTCGGCGAGGCGAGCGATGTCCCCGGCGTTGACCGTCTCATCCATGTTCACAACCGTATTGCTTGTGAACTCACTTCACAACTGGTGTACTGATCGTATGACACACGAGCTGCGCATCGCCGTGGCGACCGATCCTGGTCTTGTGCGCGAGCACAACGAGGACTCGGTCTACGTCCGCGCGGACCTGCAGGCCGTGGCCGACGGCATGGGCGGCCACGAGCACGGCGAGCTGGCCAGTGCCCTCGCGGTGGACGTCCTGGCGACCTGGCAGGGCGACCTGGGCCCGGCGGTCACCGAGATCGCGCGCAGACTCGACGCCGAGGCCCCGCAGGGCGCCGGCACCACGCTGACCGCCATGCGCTGGGAGGGCCTCGCCTTCCAGCTGGCGCACATCGGCGACTCCCGCGCGTACGTGCTGCGCGAAGGCGAACTCCGCCAGATCTCCCACGACCACACCATGGTCCAGGCTCTGGTCGACGCCGGCCGCATGACGCTGGAAGAGGCCGCGAACCACCCACGCCGTGCGTACGTGCTCAGGGCCCTGCAGTCAGGCAACTCGCACGACCCGGACCTGTCGTGGCACCAGGCCAGGATCGAGGACCGCTACCTGCTCTGCAGTGACGGCCTCACGGACTACACCGATCTGCAGGACGTGCACGACATCCTGCAGTCCACTGAGGACGGAACCGAGGCCGCGTGGCAGCTGATCGCACTGGCGAACGGCAACGGCGGTCCGGACAACATCACCTGCGTGATCACCGACGTGGTCAAGAAGAAGTGGTGGCAACGCTAGGCGCCACAATGGAAACGGCCCTCGGCGCAACGCGCCGAGGGCCGCAGCTCTAAATGGGTGTTACAGGTTGGCCGGCATGCCCGACTCGTCGGCCGGAGCCGTCGAGGACCCGCTCAGCAGGTCCTTGACGATCTTGTTGGCCTCCTTGACCGCCGGCGTGATCATCTTGATCTTGATCTTGCCGTTGGTGAGCTTGCCGCCGACCTCGAAGGTCTTGTCCTCGTTCGGCAGCGGAACTCCCTGGCAGCCGGTGAACTGCTTGCGCGGGGTGGCGCCGGTCTGGAAGTAGAAGGTGATCGGGTCGTCGACGCAGTCCGTGTTGTACGGGAACAGGCCGTGCGAACCCTCGTTGTCGACGCTGATCAGCTTGGCGTTCGGCAGGTACTTCGCGGTGGCGAGGCCGCCCTCGTACGCGGTGGCGGCGTCGAGCTCCGCCTGCGCCATCAGGATGCGCGGGAACGTCTTCTTGTCCGGCGCCGGCTTCGAGTTCTTGGTCTGCCAGTAGGCGCACAGCGGCGTGCTCATGAACGGCGCGATGAACGGCGCGTTCACGGTCAGGTCAGCGAGCCAGTAGTTCCAGTAGTGCAGGTTCTGGTTCCACTGACCGTCCTGGCAGCGGATGGCCTCGAAGGTGGCGTCCCAGGTCTCGACCTCGGCGGCCGCGGTCGTGGCCTTCACCGCGACGCGCTCCTTCTTGGCGATCGCGGCGAGCGCGTTCTGCTTGCCCTTGGCGATGAACGCCTTGTTCTCGTCGGTGAGGCCCTTGGTGGCCAGCATCTTCGAGACGAGCTGCTCGACCTTCTCGGAGTCCGTACCGGTGGCCGGGGCCTTCGAGGCGTCGATCACCGCGGCGACCGCGGAGGCGGCCGTCGGGTACTGGGTGGTGTCGTACATGGACGGGATCACGAACCACGCGACGAACAGCGCCCCGACGAACTCACGGGTGCCGCCGGCCTTCTCCCAGTTGCGGCGGATCTCCATCGGGTCGGTGCCCTCGGCGTACGTGGCGTTGTTGCGCGCCATGTACGGGAGCAGCGCCTCCTGGAACTGGCGGTCGCGCGTGCGCGGCTGCAGGTCCCAGGTGTTCTCCAGCGTCGTCTGCGAGGCGTCGACGGCCGAGTCGAGCAGCATGCGGTGGACCTTGTTCGGGAACACGGTGGCGTACCACGTGCCGAGCCAGGTGCCGTAGGAGTAGCCGATGTACGAGGTCTTCTTCTCGCCGAGCAGGACGCGGATGAAGTCCATGTCGTAGGTGGTCTGCTCGGTGGTGATGAACTGGGTCAGCGGGTTCTCGAGGCAGCCGGCGACCTTCGCCTTGTTCAGCACGTTGACGTCGGTGCTGTTCGGGACGGTGTAGCTGCACTTGAGCGGCGTGGAGAGGCCGACGCCGCGCGGGTCGAAGCCGATGAAGTCGTACTGGCCGGCGAGGACCGGGGCGCGCAGGGCCATCGCCGCGCCCCACGGCAGGCCGGAGCCGCCGGGGCCACCGGGGTTGACCAGCGCGATGCCCTGCCGGCTGGTGCCCTTGTAGGCGGTCTCGGTCTTGGAGACCCGGATGCCGATCGTGTTGCCGTCGGCCGGGTTGTGCCAGTCGCGCGGCACCTGGACGGTCGCGCAGGCGAGACCCTTGACGGTCTTGAACTTCTTGACCGTCTCCTCGGCGACACCGGGGAACGTGCACTCCTCCCAGGTGATCTTCTGGGTGGTCAGCGCGCCCGCGAGCTTGGCCGTGTCCGGGTCCTGGTTCGGCGCCGCGTTCGCCGTCGGCACGAGCACCGCGCTCGTCGCGATCAAGGCTCCCGTCAGTGCGGCCAGCCCGCCTCTGAAGTACTTCCTCAAGGTCGATCCCCTATCTGCCCCCGCACGGCCGAACGAGGCCGCGCTTGCATCAGGGGAGGAAGGGGATTTCTCTCGTTTGACACTCGTGAGCAGTGGCAGAAAGTCGCCATGTCTGAAAACTGTCACGAAAGATGTTCACAGAGTGATGAACGACTCTCATGTTGTGACGTTGGGTGACTAGAGCCAACCTCGGCGTGACGCCTGGACTCCGAGCTGGAACCGCGTCTGGGCACCCAGCAGCTGTTGCAGGCGGCTCACGCGCCGATGCACGGTCCGCTCGCTGATGCCGAGCTCGCGGGCGATCGCCTCGTCCGTCAAACCGGCGCTGAGCAACGCCATCAGCCGCCGCGTCGCCGTCGTCGGCTCCTCGTGGGTGTCCTGCTGACCGCCCGGCGTGATCGACACGGCCATCCGCCAGAACGCCTCGAACAGCTCGATGAGCGCGCTCAGTAGCACGGACGGGTGAATGAGAAGTGCCACGACGTTCCCGCCCGTGACCGTCGGCACCGCGATCAACGCCCGGTCCGAGTCGGCGATCACGAGCTTGAGCGGCACGCCGGGGAAAGCCCGCGCCTGCTCACCCACTGAGATCGACTCCTGCACCGACGCGAACCCGAGCTCGGTCTGCAGCAGCTGGGAGTCGTACACCACCCGGTACCCGATACCTCGCGCCAGCGCCGGAGGCTGCGCGGGACTCGCCTCCGGCTGCGGGCTGAGGTACGAACCGGGATCCAGCGCCCGGATCTCGACCTGGGCCTGGCTCTGCATCTCCTCGAACGCGCTGATCACCTCGTCGGCTTCCTTCAGCACCTCGACGAAGTCGACCTCTTTCGTCTGGTGCTCGGCGTAGGCCCGCGCCAGCATCTCGGCCGTCTCCCTGGCCCGGACGGCCGCGGCCTCGTGGCTCGCCGCGATGGCTGCCAGCGCCGACCGCGGCGGCCGCACGTCGTCATTCCTGACCAGCCCGAGTCGTTCGAGCTCCGCGTGCGCCGCGCCGGGTTCGCTCATCGCACCGCGCAGCATCGCCAGGTACAGCTGCTCGGCTTCCTGCGACAGCCCCTCGTGCACACGACTCCCCTCGGTGGTACTGCCGAAGGTACTTGGTCAGGCCTTCGCGGCGCGTCGCATCGCCCCGAGGAACAAGGCGTCGAACCCGCGGTCCGGCAACACCCTGCGCGCGAACAGGATCGGCCCCGCGCCGAACCCGGCGGCGTACCTCGTCCTCGGCCTGCGCGCCCGCGCGGCCTTCACGATCACGTCCGCGATGACCTTGGGCTCACTGCCGCGGTCGGCCTGCCCGAAGAACGCCGACAGCTGGCGCACCTGCTCCTTGTAAGCGCCCTCGCCGGACCGCTTCTTGAGGTTGTCGACCGCGATGCCGCCCCACTCGGTCTTGATCGCACCGGGCTGGATCACCACGACGTCGATGCCGAACGGCTTCAGCTCCAGCCGCAGCGAGTCGCTCAGCCCCTCCACCGCGAACTTCGTCGAGTGGTACCAGCCGCCGAGCGGCTCGTAGATCTTGCCGCCGATCGACGACACGTTCACGATCCGGCCGCTCTGCTGCCTGCGCATGTGCGGCACGACCAGCTGTACGAGCCGCGCCAGCCCGAACACGTTGACCTCGAACTGGTACTTGCCCTCGCTCAGCGGCACATCCTCGAACGCGCCGTACGACCCGTAGCCGGCGTTGTTGACCAGCAGGTCGATCCGCCCGGTGTCGGCGATGACCTGCTTGACGCCCGCGACCATCGAGTCGTCGTCCGTGACGTCCATCTCCAGCACCCGGACGCCTTGGGCTTTCAGGCCCTCCATCCGCTGCACCCGGCGCGCCGCCGCGTACACGGTGTAGCCGGCTTTCTGCAGCTCAACAGCCGTGGACTCGCCGATTCCCGACGACGCTCCCGTCACCAGTGCGACCTTCATGACCCGTCACTCCTCAACTAACCGGTTGGCTGGACTAACTAACTGTTTGGTTGCTAAGTCCAGGCAACCACGGCCGGAGCTGTCTGTCAACCAACTAGTTGGTTGCTACTACCAACCGGTTGGTTAGAATGCGGAGCGTGGTGAGGGACAAGGAAGCGACCAAGGCCAAGCTGCTGGAAGCAGGGCTCGACGAGTTCGCCGAGTACGGCATCGCCGGCGCGCGCGTCGACCGGATCGCGGCGAAGGCCGGGTGCAACAAAGCGATGATCTACGCCTACTTCGGCAGCAAGGAGGGGCTGTTCGAAGAGTTGCTGAAGATCCAGATCGACCGCATGATCCAGTCGGTCCCCATCACGCCCGACGACCTGCCCGGCTACGCGGGCCGCCTGTTCGACTCGTACCAGGAACAGCCGCAGATCCTCCGGCTGGCGGCCTACCACCGGCTGGAGAACGGCTTCGACGTCGTCCCGGAGGCGGAAGCCGAGGCATACCGGCACAAGATCGAAGCCATCGCGAAAGCCCAGCTGGAGGGTGTGCTCACCGCGGC
The DNA here is from genome assembly GCF_040611995.1 of Lentzea sp. NPDC006480. Classification (NCBI taxonomy): domain Bacteria; kingdom Bacillati; phylum Actinomycetota; class Actinomycetes; order Pseudonocardiales; family Pseudonocardiaceae; genus Lentzea; species Lentzea sp. NPDC006480. The sequence continues at coordinate 32,975 of NZ_JBEXPJ010000053.1, read as the reverse complement.
GTTCGACGCTCTGGAGCTGCTCGACCTGGTCGTGCACATGTCGATACTGGCGTTCAGCACCCCGAACGCGACCCGTGCGCTCGTGGAGAAGGCGGTTCGCAGGCTGATCGCCGAGTAGTGGCGCCGCCCGCCGTGGCTCGGATTCGACGGCCGCGGGGAATTCGCTGGGAGAGTCGGCTTGGGCGCGGCGAAAGCTGTGACAGATCGTGAACGGCCGACCACCGGGTTCCCCCAGACGAGGAACGTTGCGCTCGATAGATAGCTTCCGCATTTATCGGGTCGGCGGCCAAAGCGACTCAAGGTGAACTCGATCTGTCACTCTGCATCCGATGCGGGCTTGTGAGGGTGAGTTCTTCTGTCTCTGCGGGCAAAACGCTAGTAACGCTGTGAACATCGTCAACGACAGTGCAGGCGCGAGCAGGACCGATTCCAGGATGTTGGGTGGACTCCATGCCGTGTAGCCCTCGAATTTCAACCGTCCATTCGGGTGAACTTTGTTACGGAAACGCCGTTTAGGGCACCTGGGAGGGGCTCCGGGTTGGCAAACTGGACGGCGACCTGCATCAGGCCAGGGGGCCTTGCATGACTACGAGCAATGAGATCCACGGCGCAGTGCGCGGTACCTCTATCCAGGCTGGATCCATTGGTGCGTTGACTGTGTATTCACTCGACGACCGGGAATATCGGCCGATGCAGTTGCCTCCTCCGCCGCACGCGTTCGTCGACCGGGCGGAGCCGTTCCGCGTCATGGACAAGGGACTGGCTGAACATGAGGATCGCCCGTCTTTGTTCGTGTTGAGCGGTATGGCAGGTGTGGGCAAGAGTGCCGCCGCGGCGCAATGGGCGCATGCCAACCAGGAGAAATTCGCTGGTGGGGTGCTGTATGCCGATCTGGACAACCATCGGAACCAACGCGGCGTAGGAATCAGTGACGTTGTCGCGATGTTCCTCCGCGCTCTCGGCGTTATCGATTCATACGTTCCGGCCACGGTGATCGAGCGGATCGCGCTGTTCCGCAGCCGCACGGCGGACCGGCCCGTGCTGGTCGTTCTGGACGGAGTCGACGAGCCCGCGCAGGTGCGTTCCGTGGTGCCTTCGGCGAACGGCAGCGTTGTCGTCGCCACGACCCGGCGGCGGCTGGCCGGGCTGACCATCGATGGCGCCGAGTTCATCGAACTGACGCCGCTGGACATCGAGGACAGCGCCCAGCTGATGACGGGAATGATCGCGCCGAGCCGGATCGAGGCAGACCGCGGCGCGTTCGGGCAGCTCGTCGGCCTGTGCGAAGGGCTGCCGCTGGCGTTGAGGGTCGCGGGTGCCGGGCTCACGCACCACCGGCGATGGCCGGTTTCGAGGTTCGTCCAGCATCTGTCCGACGATCGGGAACGGTTGTCCAGACTGGCGTTCGAGGGGGCGGGCGGTTCCGTGGCGAAGACTTTCGACACCGCGTACGAAGATCTTCCGGACGACGCCAGGCAGATCTACCTCCAACTCGGGTTGCATCCGGGCCCGCACTTCTCCGTCGCGCTCGCGGCCGCCGCCGCGGGTATCGCGGAACCTGACGCGGAGAGCATGCTGGAGTCGTTGTGCGCGGCGAATCTGCTGGAGGAGATCGAGGAAGACCGGTTTCGCTTTCATCAGTTGCTCGCACTCCACGCCCACAGCCGCGCGGAGCGGGACCTCTCCACGGCGGCGACCGACGAAGTCCGGCGGCGGATGGTGGACCACTACGCCTCAGGTGCCGCCGCGGCGGACGTGGCCGTGCTGGGCGGCCGATGGCGTTTGGCCGAACCAGATCTCAGCCGGTGGCCGGTCAGGTTCGACTCGGCAACGGCGATGGCGTGGTTCACGGCGGAACGTCCCAATCTGCTCGCTGCCATGCGAGTCTCCGCCGACCGCGGCTGGCACGAGGTCGTCTGGCGACTGTGCGATTCCCTTTGGGCTTTCTTCCACTCCGCCAAGCACTACGCGGACTGGATAGACGCTCATCGCCTCGGCGTGGTCGCGGCGCAATTGAGTGGAAATCCGCTGGCCGAGATTCATCTGAGAAACAGGCTCGTGCGCGCACACATCGAGATGCGCGATCTCGCTTTGGCAGCAGAACAACTCGACGAGGCCGCCGCGCTGCCGTCCGACGAACGTGCGGCCGCTGTGCTGATGGAGTCACGGGGCCTGCTCTACCGGGAACAGCACCGCTATTCCGAAGCCGTCGACGTCTTTCGCGCACTTGTGACACGGCAACGTGCGACTGGAGACCACCGCGCCTTCGTCCTACAGTCATACCAACTGGGTGATGTGCTGGTCAGGTCGAAGAACGCGGCTCAAGCGGTGCCTGTGCTGAACGATGCGTTGCGCGAGATGCCCAAGCTGCGCAACGAACAACTCGTCGAGGCACGAGTCCGCATAGCGCTCGGCACCGCCTACAGCCATCTGCGCCAGTACAAAGAGGCTCGGCGTGAACTCCAGTTCGCCGTCGATGTCACCCACGCGTGCAGGCAGCACGCCAAGGAGGCGCAGGCACTCGAGGAGCTCGTCGAGCTTGCGCAGGCAGTGAGCGACGGTCCACTCTTCACCTCGGCCGCTGAGCGGCTCGTGCGGCTGTACGAGGCGGCGGGCAACCCGCGCAGTGCGCTGGTCCGCGGGTGGCTTCAGCAGGGCAGGCGCACCGACGACGGCTGAGTCAGCTGGCCACGACTGTGTGCGTCACGTTCCCCAGCGCCACCACGAACTCGCCGCCGGTGTGCGGAAGAACGTTCGTGCGGCGCCAATGCAGGAGGATCGCCGCGACGTACGGGTCGCCCCGTGTCACCGTGATCCGCTCGCCGTCGCTGAACCGCAACAGCGTTCGCCCGCTGTCGGTCGCGGTGGCGACCAGCCCCGTGGTCGGGAGCTGGGCATCGATCCACTCCGCGGCCTCGTCGTCGGGGAGAGGCTCCGCCTGCACCACGATCTCCGCGTTGCTCCGCGTCGTCGGGTCTGCTTCGAGGTCGGAGATGACCAGGCAGGAGTCGAGGAACTCCTCCGCATGCTTGAGAATCGCGGGATGACGTTCGATCCGCTGGGTACCGTCGGCCTGCGTCCTGACGACCACCTGGTGGGCCGTGACGTCGTGACGCTCCACAACGGACGGCAGCGCCATCGTGCCGACGCGGGGGTTCGCGGTGAACAGCGGCAGGTCGAGAAGACTGCGCAGGGCGTTCGCGGCGGCCTTGAGCCCTTCACCGCGGAGCGCGAACACCCGGTCGGTGTGGTGCTTCCACCTCTCGGGGCAGTTCTCCGCGATTGCGCGATCCACCTGCTCCCGCAACGGTTTCGCGACGTCGAGACGGGGGAGTGCCAGGTGCAGTGCGGTGTAGGGCGAGGCGGGGTCGAGCTCCGCACGTCCGTCGGCCGCGATCAGCACCGGCAGGCCCAGCCCGACGGCGTAGCCGGACGTGACGCTGCCGTGGTCGCCGACGACGAGGTCGGCGGAGACGAGCGCGCTCTGCCAGGTGCCCGGCTCGATGATCAAGAGTCCGCTCTGGATCTCGTTGCGCAGGTGCAGGCGGACCTCGAACTTGCTGTGGCCGTACCAGATGTTGTTGTGCAGCACCAGGGCGACGACGTACTCGTCCGCGGACAGGTCCGCGACGAGACGGGTGACGACCTTCAGCTGGGTGGCATAGGTCGACCGCGGTCCCCAGGTAGAGGAGACGACGATCAGCTTGCGCCTGCCGACGCCCAGCTCCCGGCGGAAGCGCGGCCTGTGCCGCAGGTACGCTACGAGCTTGTCCAGCACCAGGTCGCCGATGACGATGTCGCGCCCGCGTGCCTCGTCGCACAGCCGGGTTCGCTGCTCGGGCGCACTCAGCCCCAGGAGGCTGACGAACGTCGTGCCGTCGGGCGCGAGCTCGTGCGACGACAGCCCGGCTGCTCCGGGACGCCCGCCTGTAGACGCGAGGCGCGCCCTGTTGTAGCCGGCGCCGTGGGCGATCACGAAGATGTCGCTGTCGAACTCCTTCTGCAGTTCGGCGAGCTGCCCGTCGGCGTGGGCGGCGAAGATGGCGTCCCAGTGGAGCTCGCACGCCTCCTTCCACTGGATCTCCTCCGCCCCCAGTGCGCGCAGCTTGCCGACCAGCTCCCTGGCGAACTGGGAGCCGATCTCCACGGTGAACTTGATGGCCAGGCTGACGCCTTCGCCCACCACCTCGAGCAGTTCGAGCACTCGGTCCATTGAGGTGTGTGTTCTCACCACCACGAGCAGATAGCGGTCGATCCGCAGGGTCTCCCGCTCGCGGTTGCGCCCGACCCGGTGGCGCCACCGGATCGGCGGGTCCGGAGGAACGTACGGGCACGGCGGCCTGATCCACGACGTGAGCGCGCGCACGCCCTCGAGGAGTCGCTGCCACAACGGGCGGCGCCTCTTCTCGGCGGGGACATGTGCGGGCACTTGTGGGGCTCGTTCCACTTCGGGATGGCGGTCGGGCGGATCTCCGCCTAATGTCCCTCTGGCGGGTGACTGCTAGCCGTCGGGAGGCTGGCGAAAGGCTATGTGGCTACCCGACACCGCGCAAGCCAGGAGGAGACGATGACTGAGCCCAAGAAGAACCCGGTGGTTCAGCAGCGACGACTGCGCGCCGAGCTGAGGAAGGCGAGGGACCAGGCCAGACTCACCCAGGCCCAGGTGGCGGAAGAGATGGATTGGTCTGTCAGCAAAGTGATCCGCGTGGAGACCGGGGCTGTCGGGTTGTCCATCACGGACCTGCGCGGGCTGCTCCAGCTCTACGGCGTGATCGACAAGGCCGCGGTCGACGACCTCGTTCAGGTCGGCAAGACGAGCCGCAAGCGCGCGTGGTGGGACAACTACCGGGAGTCCCTGGGCGAGGTCGTGACGAAGTTCATCGGTCTTGAGCAGTCCGCGTCGCTCGTCCGCCAGTATCAGGAAGAGGTCTTCCCGGGACTGGTGCAGACGCAGGCGTACGCGACAGAGGTGCTCAAGGTTTTCGCGGCCGAGCGGGAGCGAATCCAAATGAGCGTCGAGGCGCGGAACAAACGCCAGGCCATCCTCGATCCCGCCTTGTCGGTCAGGTTCGAGTTCGTGATCGAGGAGAGTGCGTTCCGTCGAATCGTGGGAAACGCCGAGGTGATGCGAGAGCAGCTGGAGCTACTGAAGACGCTTAACCGGCAGCCGAACGTGAGTATTCAGGTGCTCCCGTTCGCGAAAGGCGTGCACCTCGGCATGAAATACGGTTCCTACGCGGTGCTGGAGTTCTCCGGTGACGAACAGGACTACGTCGTGGCGCGGGAGTCGCGAGGGGTGGACCTCGTGCTGAGTGACGACCTCGAGCAGGCCGGCGAGTATGTGGAGTCGTTCGTCGACCTGCAAAAGCTGGCTACGCCGTCCGCGAACCTGGACGAGATGATTGACCGGTACATCGCCGACTTGACGTGAATTCCAACTCGCCGCAGGCCCGGCAGGCGGATCGGAGTAGCACTGATCCCTCTGACGGGCGTAGAGGCGCAGGTAAAAAGCCGGATACGCTGGGTGGCGGTCTTATCGGTTCGGTCGAGGGGGCTCGATGTCGGACGAGAAAGCCGTGTGGAGGAAGAGTTCACACTCTCTAGAGGGAAACTGCGTCGAGATGGCCTTCGTCGCCGACGCGGTGCTCGTTCGCGACTCACAAGACCGCAATGGACAAATACTTGCCATCCCGGTCGAAAACTGGACGTCTTTTCTTGGTCAGCTCCTGCGCAGCAGGTAGGTGTCCATGATCCAGCCCTTGCGCGCACGGGCCTCCTCGCGCACCGAACGGATCTCCGCCGCGACGTCGCCGACACGCCCGGACACCAGGATCTCGTCCGGCATACCCAGGTAGGCGCCCCAGTAGATCCAGGTGTCCGGGTCGACGCCCTCGAACGAGTACTTCGCGTCCAGCATCACCGCGACGTCGTCCACATCGGACGGCCACCCCGAGGCCAGCCGCCGCCCGGTGGTGATCTGGACGGGCTTGCCGACCTGGTTCAGCGACACGCGGTGCCCGGCCGTCAACGCCGCCACCGACGTCACGCCGGGAATCACCGAGACCTCGAACGACTCACCGCGACCGAGCAGATCGTCCAGGATCGCCAGCGTCGAGTCGTACAGGGACGGGTCGCCCCACACCAGGAACGCCCCGACCTCGTCCTCGCCCAGCTCCGACAGCAGCGAAAGCACCACGTCCGCGCGCGCCCGCCGCCACTTGTCGATCTCCGCCGCGTAGTCGGACGGGGAGCGGTCGCGATCCGGGTCACGGCCCTCGACCCAGCGGTACGGCCGCGTGACGTGCTCGGCCAGGATCGACGCGCGCAGGTCGACGAGCTCCTGCTTCACGGATCCCTTGTCCAGCACGAAGAACACGTCGACCGTCTGCAGCGCCTTCACGGCCTGCACCGTCAGGTGGTCGGGGTTGCCCGCGCCGATACCGATGACCAGGATCTTTCGCACGGCCACACACTAACCGAGCGCTGGAACCGGCTCCCGCACCCGAGCCAGGACCGCACCGAGCACCAGCAGTCCCGCACCCTGCGCCAGCACGAGCACCTGTGCGCCCAGCAGGTCGCCGAACACGCCGAAGCTGAGGAACGCCACCGGGTACGTGAAGCTCAGCACCGCCGTCAACGCCGCGAAGAACCGTCCCTTCGCCGCGGCCGGCACGACCTGCTGGAACAACGTCATGAACTTGACGTTGCACACCCCGAGGCAGAACCCGCTCAACGCCAGCGCCACCACGTAGACCGGCAGCGAGACGACCACGCCGGGCACCGCGAGGAACACCCCGAACAACGCCACGCAGACCGCGCCGAACGAGGTGATCGAGCCGCGCACCGGGATCCGCGGGGCCAGCAACGCGCCACAGATCAGCCCGAGCCACACCGCGGACTCCAGCAACGCCAGCGACCCGGCACCCGCGCCCAGCACGGACTTCGTGTACAGCGGCAACACCAGCACGGTCGGCGTCGAGAAGAAGTTGATCCCGGCGAACACCAGCATCACCGGCTTCACCCCGGGCAACGTGCCGAGGAACGCCCACATGCCGCGCTCACCAGGAACGCCGGGAACAGAGGCGAACCGTGCGAGAAGCAGGCAGAGCACCGAGATCAGGTACGTCAGAGCGTTGACCGCGACGGCACCTTCAAAGCCCACCGACGCCAGCAACACCGCACCGAACGCCGCTCCGGCGAAGTTCGCGACGGGCTGCGTCGACGAGCCGTAGCTGACCGCACGGGGCACATCAGCCGGAGAAACCAGCTCCGGCAACGCCTTCATCAACGTCGGATCGAAGAACGCCTGACAACAGGCCAGCACCAGCCCGACGACGTAGACGCTCCACACCGGAGGGTCGCCCAGCACCAGCAGCGACGACACCGCGAGGAAAGCCACCGCCTCGGCCCGCAGCATCACGGTCCGCGACGGCACCCGTGAGATGACCCGCCCGATGTACCCGACCAGGGTCAGCGATGGCAGCACGCCGACGACGAGGAACGCCCCGGCTGCGAGTCCGCGCGACGACGCTGGCATCTGCTCCAGCAGCCACCACAGCAACGCGATCTGGTAGAGCCGGGTGCCGCCCTGCGAGAGCACCTGGCCGAACCACACCAGCCGGAACGAACGGGTCAGCACGGGCGTTCGTCGATCAGCCGCAGGGTCTTGCCGCTGCGCGCGTTGACCTCCAGCGCGGACACCCACTCCAGGGCCAGCGGCGCCACCGTCTCGCGACCAACCTGCAGCTCGAACCGCGGGCTGATCACGTAGACCTGTTCCCGGACCGCGTCGAGAACATCCTGCTCAACACCAGCGATCCGCAACACCAGCTGATCCCGCGCGTCCACCCGCCGAATCACGACCTGAACGCCGTTGTGCACCACGCCGGCCCGGTCGACCGCGGCCCGCAGGTGGTCCAGATGAAGCGTCACGGGCCCGACCCGAGCACCCTCGTCGGCCCGTCCGAGCAGCCGGAAGATGCCGTCCTCGACGTCAACCCACTCGGCCAGATCGCCGACGGGGTACCGGATCATCGGCTGCAACCGCCGGGTGAGATCCGTCTGCAGCAACCGTCCTGGCTGACCCGGCGTGGTGATCGGGCGACCGGTGTCGACGTCGACGATCTCCAGCACCGAACTGTCCACAAAGGCCCGGAAGACCCGTGGATCGTCAGAACCGAGCACCGCGGTCCCGATGATCCCGCCGTCCACGCTGCCGTAGACGAACGACCGGAACTCGGCGTGCGGAAACGCCGAAGACAGCAACGCGCGTTGGTCGTCGTACAAGGCTTCACCGCTGAACAGGATCAACCGCACGGCCGGCAGCGACCCGACTTCCGAGACCACGTGCGCAGCCAGACGGCACAACGTCGTCGGGAAGCCGGCGACCACGGTGGCGTCGAAGTCCTGCATCGTCGACAACGTGAACTCGACGGGTGCGCTACCGGTGATCGGCAGCTGCACCAGGTCGATCGGCGAGCGCTGCAACGAGTTCAACGCGAAGATGAAGCTGGAGTACAGCTCCCCGGCCGCGAAGAGGTTCGCGATCCGGTCGCCGTGCTGAAGGCCCGCCGCAGGCAGCGTTTCCGCGTAGGTGCGGCACATCGCGTCCCATTCCTCGTTGGTGTAGAAGGACACCCGAGGAGCCTTGGTCGTACCGCCGGTCTTGAAGATCAGCCCGTCGGTGTGCGCGCGGGTCAGCACCTGGTTGTGACGGATGGTGTTCGCGGCCCAGAACGCGGCCTGGTCGATCACCGGGAGGTCGGCCAGCGACGAGCCCTCGACGCCGTCGTACAGCTCCTTGTAGAACGGGGAGTGCGTGCGGGCGTAACAAATGAGGTCGAGCACGGACACGTTCACACACTCCTGCTGCTGCGCTGGTCGACGACCGCGATCAACTTTCCACTGCTGCGAGTCCGCAGGAAGTCCGCGAGCGGCGCGTTCTCCACGCGCACGGCCAGCAGCTCGTCCTTCTCGACCGCCTCCGCGACCTCTGGGTAGCGCGCCAGCAGCGTGATGTGGCTGGCGGCGGGTTCGGGTGCACGGTCGCGTTCCATCCGCACCACCAGTTCCTCGCCGGACGCGTTCTCGTTCAGCTCGATCTGCAACGCGCCGGCGTAGCTGAACTCGTCCTCCAGGATCGTGAGGAACCTGCGGTAGTTCAACGTCTGCGCGGCCGCCCGGAACACGTCACCGGTGCGCCCCAGCAGTTCGAACCGCGGCGTGCGACGGCCACAGGCGCATTCGCCGGGAACCCAGCGGCCGAGGTCGCCGATCTCGTAGCGCTCCAACCGCTGCCCGCGCCTCGTGTGCGTGGTGAAGACGAGCCGGCCGGGTTCGGCACCGGAAACCGGGCGGTCGGACTCGGGGTCGAGGATCTCCAGCGTGTGCAGGCCGGTGAAGAGGTGGTGCACCTTGCCCGACGAGGCCTGGCACTGGTAGCCGACCGGGCCCGCGTCGACCGTGGCGTACGCGGCCGAGCGGATCGTCTCGATGCCGAACTCGTCGCGCAGCCGCGCGATGGCCTGCGCACCGAAGTGCTCGCCCGCGTAGAAGATCTTGCGGATGCCGCCGTACTCCTTGAGCATCTCCCCGTGCTCGGCGAAGAGCCGCTGCACGAACGACGGCGCGGTCAGCAGCGTGTCGACCCGGTTGTCCACGATGGCCTGCGCGATCGCGTCGAGCTGGCCCCACTCGCCGCCCATCGGGAACTGCACGGCGTTCATCCGCTCCAGCGCGGAGAAGAAGCTGACGAAGCTCGCGTACATGTGCCCGTTGAAGAACAGGTTCATGATCCGGTCGTGTCGCGGGTCGAGCCCGGTGGCGAGCAACGCCTCGGCGCCGACCCACATCTGCTCGTCCCAGTCCGCCCAGGTGTACGCGGACAGTTTGGGTGCGCCTGAGCTACCGCCGCTGCGGAAGTACACGTCCGCCGGACGGTCCTGCAGCGTCTCGAAGTCGGACTTCGCCGTCACCGCGACGGCGGGCACCGGCAACTGACGGGACTCGGCCAGGTCGTCCAGCGAGGCGTCGGACGCGAACCTGTCGTCGAGCTGCACGGACACCCGGTTGCTGTAGCGCTGCAACGCGTACACGCCGTCGTGCGGCTCACCGCTGTACCCGCCGAGCATCGAGCCGGGCGTGGTGATCCGTTGCACGCCAACGGAAACGAACGACCGCGCGAGCAGAGCCACGTCAGGGCGCTCGGCCGCTAGCCCGACGGTCTGCAGGTAGCGGCGCATCGGCCGCAGCACCGACGTGATCTCCTTGCGCGGCAGCGGCTTCACCCACACGGTCCGGTACAGCGGCGAGGTGCGCAACGCCGGCCGCACGTCCGCCAGCACCCGCCAGCGGTCGCCGGTGTGCACCTTGGTGAGCCCGAGGTGTTCCTCCAGCTGGGCGACGAGCACGGTGTTCGTGATCTCCGCCCACTCCGCCTGCGAGGGCTCGCGGGTCAGCGGCCCGGTCAGCTCCAGCACCGAAGCGAACCGCTCGGCGAACGCGAACACCTGCGCCGGGTCCTCGGTGTCGAGGTAGATCACCTGCGGACTGGAACACGCCTGCTGCTCCAACGCGCAGATGTCCGCGGCCAGTGCGTGCAGAGTGTCCACATCGGACCACGAGTCGCGGGTCAGGTAGGCGAACGACAGCTTCGGACCCCAGTCGATCACCCGCGCGCCGGGCCGGACGAGCGCCGCGACGCCGTTGATCGCCTCCTCGCCGCCCCACACGGCGACGGCGTCGGCCGCGCCGAGCATGCGCGTCATCCAGTCGGTGTTCGACGACGAGAAGCGCAGCACGATGAGCCGGGCGGCGATCTGACCGGTGTGGTCGTGCGAGGCCAGCGCGGCGAGCACTTCGGCGGTGAAGCCGGAGTCGTCCGAAGCGACCTTGATGACGTTCAGGTTGCCCGACAACAGGCCCTCAACGGCGCTCAGCACGCCTGCTGCGGGCGCGTTGCCCGCCGTCACGTGTGCGAGCAGCCCGAGCGGCACCCAGGCCTCGTACGTGGGCGTGCGGAAGTCGAAACGGACCATCCGCGCCGGGTCGAGGTTGCCGAGCTCGCGCTGGAGCTTGCGTTCCAGCTCGGGGCGGCTCAGCGCGTGCCGCAACGCGTCGAGCGTCTCCTCGATCTCCATCTCGTCGAGACCCCACGACGCCAGCGCGCCGCGATGGTCGTCCAGGACCAGCTTCTCGGCCGCCGCGAGCACCACGAGCGGGCTCAGCCGCGGGCCGGTGACAACCTGCTGGGTGCGGTCCTCCAGGGTGTCGAGCCGATGCGCGACCGAGTCGTCGTCGACCCACTCGCCCTGCCAGAAGTGCCTCATTTCCTACCCTTCAAGAGTTCTGCGGCTGCGATGGCGCACGAACGGTTGCGGGAGACGCCGGCGCGGCCGAGGATCTCGAACCACGGGGTCTCGTTGCCGCAACCGCACTCCTCAGGTGCGTGCAGTGCGGCGAGGTCACCCATCAGCACGCTCTGCGCGGGCGACGAGGTGATGTACGGGGAGACGAACTGGATGTAGCCGGATTCGCCGTACGGCAACGGTTCCAGCGTCCGGACGTCCCGGACGATCGCACGCGACCAGGTCGGCACGTGCAGGTTGTGGTGGGAGCACTCGACGTACGGCACCGAGTGCTCGACCGAGCCGTAGCTGTCGCGGATCCGCGCGTCCGGGATGCCGAGCATGTCGGTGACCTTCGCGCGCAACTCTTCCTTGGAGATCTGCTTGTCGGCGTTGCCTTTCCAACCGCCGCCGAACCACACCAGCGAGCGCTCGTTGAGCCTGATCGGCTCGACTCCCATGGCGCGCATGCGGTCGAGGGTGAAGCTCAGGAACGCGGGGAAGCCGAAGATCCGCACCGGCAGCCCGCTGTCCGCGAACTTCCGCAGCGCGCGGATGCTGCCGAACGCGTCGAACTCGTGGCCGGTGCCGGTGTGCGCGAGGCCGTAGTCGACCGACCGCACGGGCGCGAAGTCGGTCATGAACTGCCCGGTGAACGAGCTGCCGAGCTTGACGTTCGGCGTCGGCTGGTTGAGGTTGATCAGGTAGTGCACGGGTTCGGTGTCGTCGATGAACCCGTTGTGGTCGTAGATCCGGGCGACCATCCGCTGTCCGGCGCGCAACGTCCAGGCGTCCCAGAACATCTGCGACTTCTGCCCGGTCGTGCCGGACGAGGTGGCGTGCACGACGACCTCCTCGCGCGGCACCGACAGCACCTCGTGCATCTTGAAGAAGTTGGCGTGCACGTACGGCTGCTCGGTGATGTCCTTGAGGGGCTTGCCGTTCCACAGGCTGCGGAAGAACTCGTTGCGTTGTGCGTGCCACCTGTTCGACTCGTTCATGGCCTCCAGGAACAGTTCCTGGTCGCTGTGGTCGTACGGCGCCGCGATGTCGCACAGCTGCTGGACGGCACCGAGAGAGGAGTCCGGCACCGATGCCGGACCGAGGTGCGGGTTCATGCGCGAAACACTCCGTTGGTGTTGAGGAACTTCTGCGTCCACAGCTCGATGTACTGCTCGGTGAAGGGCCGGAACGCCTCGTCGATCGTGAGCCCGCGGAAGTCGGGCGGTTGCGGCGTGTGCACCATGACCACGTAGTCGTGGTAGCGGTCGCCGTCCTTGCGCATCGCCGGGTAGAGCGCGACCGGCAGGAAACCGAACGCCAGCAACGCACTCAGCTCGTCGAACTCGTGCAGCGGCACCAGCGTCTCGACGTGCGGCGCGCCCATGCCGGTGAGCGTGTCGATCACGCCGGCGAGGTGCGGGATGATCGTCTGCGGGCTGGGCGTGGCGCCGAAGATCGTGCAGTAGCCGTCGTGGCGGTTGAGGTGGCCGTAGATCTGGTACTCGCCCTGCTCGTCGGCCAGCAGCACGTTCGGCTTGTGCAGCGGGTAGAACCGGCGCGCGGGGTCGTTGATGGTGCGCTCGAAGTGCCGCTGCACGAACTGCGGCGCCTCGATGATCTCGATCCGTGACGGTTCGGATTCGGGGGCGTCCGCACCGTCGACGAACTCGGGCAGGTGCGGCAGGCCGATCGTGCGGTGCGTCGTGGTGACGAGCTTTTCCAGGGCTTTTGGCACTTTGTGCACTTCGGCGCGCTGGTCCAGCACCCCGTCACGGTGCTTGGCCAGCAACGCCATGGTCTCCCGCCGGGCGTGCTTGAAGAGGTTCGGCACGAGCCCGAGCGCGTGGAATCCGTTGCGCAGGCACACTCTTTGCGGCGCGAGGTGAATGGTGCGAGCCGTGCCGTAGACCGAGTCCACGTCGCCGGTCGCGAGCATGCGGCCGGTGATCTGGCCGACCGCGTGGTGCGCGATGCCCCCGCCCTGCGCGTCCGGGTCGACGACCAGCCCGGCGATCTTGCCCAGACGATCTTCGTGCTCGACGTGCCCGGTGATCGAGGCGACGACGCGGTTCTCGTCGCGCCACACCAGCCACGTGGTGCCCCGGGCTTCGATCTCGGCCGCCATCACGTCTGCGTCGGTGCCCATCGCGATGGGGTAGTTCGCGCCGTGCGCCCGCCGGTACAGCCTGAGCAGGTCGTCGATGTCGTCGAGTCGAGCCGGCTCGAACGCGGGTGCCACTGCAGTGCCTCCTTCTGTTTCGGCGCACACGAAATAAGCCGCGGACGGCTTCAGGTGAATGCGAGGGGTTGACCGATTTCCAGGCTACTGGCTGGTACAACCGCCGTTCAGGTGAGGGCAGCGCATGAGCAGCTAAATTGATTCCCGAGGGCGAGCGGGATCACAGGTACTCTTAAATAAGCCTTAATTCCCAAAGCTCTCGTTGGTCCTTCTGGGTGAGTTTTGACTGGTTGAAGGCTTGATCACCGCTGTGAGCGGGATCGCTTTCCTGGTTTTGTGAGGACCTGTTCCTTTCTGTCATATGTCAACATGCAGGCTTCTTGCCGCGCTATTTCCGTGCCAACACAACGAGTTGACAAGTGCTCCTATGCCGCTCCCGAGTGGAGGGAGAAACGGGAACGAGGTGTTGACCGCAGTGCAAGGCTTGTACGCGTGGAGCCCTTCTTGTCTGATGAGGACCCGGCCGAAGCCGTGCGGTCGTTGCCCGAACCGGCGCGGCGGCTGTTCCTCACCCTGTGCTGCATCAGGGAAGACGATCTCTGCACGTACGCGGTCGGTGAGGCCGGCGACGAGCTCGCGGTGCTGTCCGAGCACGGCCTGATCGAGATCGAGAACGGGCGGCTGAGCCTGCATCCCGGCGCTGTCGAGGCCGGTCGGGCGATGGCCGAACTGGCGGACAGCAGGTTCCACGTCGCCGACCAGCTGGCGGCCATCGAGGATCAGCAGGGGCGGCATGACCGCGCGCTCGCCTTCAAGGCCGAGGCCCTGGGACTTGCTTATGCGGCAGGCGATCCGCACGAGATCAGCAAGCAGCACCACGACTACGCGGTGCTGCTCGGCCGCGTGGACACCGGATCCCCGCGGGTGCTCGCGCACTACTTCGCGTCGGCGGCCATCGCCACGCGGACCGACGCCCCGACCCTGCCCGGCGAGATCGAGATGCTGGCGATGTTCGCCTTCGCGTTCGGCCTGCCGGAGCGCATGTCGTTGAACGACGACATCTGTGCGCCGGCCGAGGAGGTCGAGGGCGTGCGGTTGTGGGATCTGCTCGAGCGTCTTCCGCAGCGCGTTCCGGACGACCTGAGCCAGCTGGTCACGCGCGCGATGGAACGGGCGCAGGAGACCATGCGGGACTGGTCACCGCTGATGAGCGCCGTGGTGCTGCAGGCGGAGGGCGACACCCAGTACGCGGATCAGCTGGCGGCCGAGCTCGCCGGCCTGGAGCGGAACCCCGGTGCGGCACCAGTGGTGCACGCGTTCCGGCGCCTCCTGGCCGGCGAACGCGGCCCCGGCCTGCTGGACGGTCTGGGCATGCTGCCGTTCGGGATGGTGTCGAAGGTCCTGGCTACCCTGCGAGCACGTGCAGGATCCTGACCGGCTTCTTCGGTGCGCCGTCCAGGGTTCCGTCCGGCTGCGGCACGATCCCGGCCCGCACGATCCGGTCCAGCGTGTCCATGCCGTGCGTGACGTGGCCGATCACGGTGTACACGGGCTTGATGTGGGCGAACGAGTGCACGATGAAGAACTCGCTGCCGTTCGTGCCAGGCCCCTGGTTGCCGTACGCGATGGTGCCGCGCTCGTAGGTCTCCTTGCCGGTGACCTCGTCGGCGAACTTGTAGCCCGGCCCGCCCTCCTCGGCGCGGTAGATGTCACCGCACTGCAGCACCCCGAGCCGCGTGGTGTTCGTCAGCCGCCAGCACTGGCTCATCGTGTAGAACCAGCTGCGGGCCAGGTGCGCGAAGTTCTCCACCCCGCACGGCGCGTTGGCGCGGTCCAGCTTCGCGACCACCACGCCGTAGTTGGTCACGATGGTGACCTTCACGGTGCCCTTGGCCGGGACGGTCGCGGGCGGTGGCTGGACCGGGCGTGCGGCCGGGTTCTCCGGGGTGGGGGTGAACTCGCACTTGGCGGTCGGCGGTCCGGACGCGGCCGACGCGACCGGGGCCAGCACGACCATCATCAGCACAGCGAGCAGTAGCCTCATGACCGCCGACGGTAGTCGTCAAGCCGTCACGCGGGAACGGTTTCACGCTGTTCGACCTGGGCACGTGCCTTGCGCCGGGGCTTGCGCTCCAGCCACCACTGCGAGATCAGCAGCGGGATCGTCCACCCCGCCCAGGTCGAGATCCCGGCGATCGTGTTCGGCAGCTCCGCCTCGGGCACGCGGTCCGCCAGCAGCAGGAACGCGACCACGCCCCAGATCCGGTTGGTGATGATCGAGAGGGTCAGGACGAAGCTGCGGATCATCCACTTGCCGTGGTCGCGGAACTGCCGTTGCAGCGCCGCGCGCCACGCCAGCGTCGTGAAGAGCAGCCACATGAGGGCCAGCAGCACGTTGCTCACCATGGCGACCGGGCCGAACGGCGTCTTCCAGCCGACGACCAGGCCCGCCAGCCCGGCGGGGAGCACACCGGCCAGCACGTAGACCCGGCCGATGCGGCGGTGCCACGCGGGGAAGCGGCTGCGGAACCACGGCCAGATCTGGACGACGCACGTGATGATGGCGATCGACGCGCAGACGACGTGCACCACCAGCAGGGGATAGTGCGGTCCCCAGTCCGACTGCACACGGGCCGCCGTGCGGTCACCGGTCAGATAGGGCGGCAGCGAGAAAGCCACGAACGCCACCACCACGAAGGCCAACGGACCTACCCAAGGCTTGCGCAACCACGTCATGACGCCACGATCGCGAACGCCGCTGACCGATCACGCACCGCTCGCTGACGTCCCGGAGATTCCAGGCCGGTTGGATCTACCGGCCTGACCATGATCTGTCCACTGATTGGTCGTTTCGCGAACGGTCCAGCGGCTCCAAACTGGCGCGATGACTCCCGAGTCGTTGGCCGCCGTCCTCGACACGATGCCGGAGCAGCGGCAGGTCATCGCCGACGGCGAGGCCACCGCGGAGACGTACGAGGCCGTCGCCCTGCGGGTGGCGGTCTTCGAGGCGCGGGACAAGGGCTGTACCGAGTTCGCCGTGATGGGCGACGACTGGGCCACGTTGCAGGACCACGTGATGACGTGCCCGATCTGCAAGCCGGCGGACCCGAAACGGCTGCGCGAACGCGTCGAGTACCTGGCGCCGGGCGTGGTCGCGGTGCACGAGGACGAGGACCGCAAGCTGCTGGCGTTCCTGAGCAGTCCGGCTCGCGTCGTGTCCGATGTGGTGACCAGGCCGGTCAGGGCGCTGACCGACCTCATGACCAAGGCCGGGCCGATGGCGTCCGACCCGCAGATCTGGAAGGCGGCGGTGGCCGTCGTGGGGCTGGTGGTGTTCCTGCTCGCGGTGCCGAGCTCCGAACGGGTCGAACCGCAGGACGAGCGGGTCGAGGCCGCGCCGCTGCCGGGCAGCCCCGAGCACACGGCCGCCACCACTCCGCCGCCGGCGGGTCCGTCGGCGCCGCCGCCCACCGCGGGCCCCACCGTCACGTCGGGGCAGACGATCATCGTTCCGGCACCGCCGGGCACCTCGGCCACAACACAGCAGCAACAACAACAGCCGCGCCCAGGAACGTCCACACCGGACGGTGCACACGGTCCGACCACGTGGGCCTATGCGAGCACGCCCGACTATGCCTACAACCAGGCGGTCGGGCAGCAGGTCGAGCTGCACCGGCAGTGGCAGTGGGGAACCTGGCGCCGCAACGGCGTCGAGCGGTACATCACGTTGATCAGGACCGCCGAAGGCGCCTACGAGGTGCGGCTGCCCGAGGTCGGCACCGGCGGCACGGTGCACGTCGCGCTGAGCAACGGCTGGGGCTACTACGAACCGGCCTCGTGCCAGACCTCGGGCACGCGCACCGACGGACGGGATCTGCTCGTCGACGTCGCCTGCTTCGCTCCGAACGGGACGAGGAAGAACCTCCCGTTCGTCATCGTGTTCGCCAGCGACGGTCCAGCCGTGGCCTACCGCGGCGGTGCGCCGGGAGTCGTCCGCACAGGACCCGGCCAGTACGACGTGACCACGTTGGGCGGCAACGGTTTCGCGATGGTCTCACCGGTAGGCCAGAGCCGGGCGCGCTGCCGGACGACCGTCGAGCCCGCGCGCGTCCGGGTCGCCTGCGACGCCGAGACGGACTGGAACCTCACCTACACGCAGAACGCCGCGATCCACCACGACCCGTCCGCGTCGGCCGCCTACCTCGAGACGGGCAACGCCAGGTCGTGGACCAGCAACGGCGAGACGCCCGCGGTGACGCGCAAGAGTCTGGGCTTCTACGAGGTCCAGTACGCGCAGATCGGCAACCCGAAGGTCTATCCCGCCGACGCGGTGCTGGTCAGCGCGAGCGGGCCGGACGCGAGGTACTGCCGGATCTGGGCGTGGAACGGGTACTCGACCCCGCCGGGTGTGCTGGTGCAGGTCCGCTGCTACGACCAGGCGGGCGCGGCCGCGGACTCGTCGTTCGCCCTGGCCTACCTGCGAAGTCCATGATCCGCAGCGAGGTACAGCGACTCGGCTTGTTGCATCCGCCGCGCCGCCTCCTCGACGAACCCCGCTTCCTTCAACGCGCGTGCGGCGTCGGCGAGCAGCTCCTTGTCCCGCAACCTGACGGCGTGGTCCGCGGCCCGGCCGAACCAGCTGAGCGTCTCCGGTGAGGAGATGGCCAGGTGGGCCAGCCCCATGTTCAGCAGGCAGTCACCGTCCACAAAGGACTCCAGTGCCGCCGAGTAGCAGCGGATCGCCTCCGGGAACGCCCGTGCCCGCTGGTGCACGTTGCCCATCCCGTTGTAGGCCCGGCCGAGCCGCACGACGTCACCGATCCGCTCGCACACGTCCAGGGCCTGCTCGTAGTAGCGGATCTCGCCGGTGGCCCGCCCCAGGCTCAGCAACGCCCGTGCCTCACCGGCGGCGTCACCAGAAGCGACCCGACCGGCCAGCACCTCCTTGAAGAGGTCGACGGCCTCGTCCACCTTGCCGCGCTCCAAACACAAATTGGCCAGCCCGGTCAACGCGCGAGGCTCCCGGTGCAGCTCCAAAGCCCGCGAGTGGCACTTCAGCGCCTCCTGCAGGTTGCCGCGGTCGAACCACGCGTGCCCGAGATGCGCGAGCGCCACCGCCTCCGCGTGCCGGTCCTCCAGCGCACGAGCCGCCGAGACCGCCGCCGTCTGCACCTGCACCGACATCTCGTCGACCAGCAGCGAGGCAAGCGCGAGCCGTCGCCGATCATCTGCCACGAACACCGCGGCCATCGCGTTCTCGGTCTCGACGCCCGCCACCCGCACGTAGTGATCGAGCAGACGCCCCAGCGCGGAAGGGTCTCGCGGCTCCAGCGTCCGCGCGTACTCCCGCAGCAGGGAGTGCATCGAGATCCGGTCGCCCGGCGCGTTCTCCAGCAGGTGCAGTCGCAGCAGCTGGTTGCGCGACTGACGCACGTCACCACCTGCCAGCGCGTTCAGCGCGGTGATCGAGAACTCGCGCTCGAACCCGTCGCCGAGCAGCCGGAACACGCGGGCATCCGCGGCGGAGAGCTGCTGGTAGGCCCACGAGAACGCGTCGTGCACGTCTCCGCGTTCGGCCGGGATCTCCTCGACCAGCGCGGCGAGCGTGGCCGTCGCGCGCAAACCAGCGAACTCGGCGGCGACGACCAGTGCCAGCGGCAGCCCGTGACACGCCTGCGCGAAAGCACGCACCGCCTCGGGTTCATCGTCGACGCGGGAACCGAGCCGGGCTCGCAGCAACACCCGCGAGTCCTCGGGGCTCATCGGCCCGAGGACGACCCCGCCGAGCCGTTCCCGGCTGGTCGCGATCACGCTCCGGAACACCGCGAGGTCGTGCCGCTTGCTGACGTTGTCCAGCACGAACAACACCCGCCGGGTGCCGAGCACCTCGTGCAGCTGGGCCCGCGGCGAGGCCCACAGCCCGATGCCGTCGTGCGTGAGCGCCCGGATGAACGCGGCCAGCACCTCGTCCATCGTGCGTTCGGAGAGGTCGGCGTACAGCTGCCCGTCGGGGAACAGGTCCGCTGCCGAGTGCGCGAGCCGCAGCGCCAGCGTCGTCTTGCCCGTTCCCGGCGGCCCGGACAACATCGCGACTCCGCTGTCCTCCAGTGCTGCCCGCAACGCCGCCAGCTCGTCGGCACGCCCGTGCACCACCGGATCGGCGCCCAGCTGTCGCACCGCGCGCGTGGGCAGGCCCAGCGCGGGGAAGGCGTTCCTCGCCTCCAACGGGTTCTGCACGGACACGAACGTAGCGTTGTACTGCGGTTCTGACACCCCGCTGACACCTGGACGGGTGCACCTGTCAGGTCGTTGTGAGCGCCGCTCGGCAAGGTCAGCGGCATGAAGTCGACAGCCCTGATCGCCGCGGCCGCGCTGACGCTCCTCGTCGCGCCGGACGCGCAGGCGGCGTCCTGCAGCGGTCGCTCCTGCAACGACAAGGACCCGGTCGCCGCCGGATGCGCCGGCAGCACGACGGTCGCCGACACCGCGGACATGTTCGCCGGTGGCACGGCCGAGCTGCGCTGGTCGCCGGGCTGCAAGACGAACTGGGTGCGCGTCTCGAACTACTCCGGCGGTGGCTCGGCACTGCGCATCACCGTGTGGACGAGCAGCGACCACGTCGGCTTCGTCGCGCCGGGAACGCCCGGCAACCACTGGGGAAACATGGTCTACGCGCCCGGCTGCGCTCGTGGCGAGGTGCTCTACGTCGACTCCGACGGCATCCACCGCACTGCCCGGCTCCAGTCGAGCGACTGCTGAGGGGGCGCGCCATGACCGGCTACATCACCGACTGATGTCCCACAGACCTGCTGCAAGAAACCATTGAGGGAGAAGCATGTTCAGCAAGATCGCCAGCACGCTCGGTGCGGCAGTCGTCGTCGGTGGCGCGATGCTCGGGATCACTGCGACCGCACACGCCGAGTCGGCGCCCGGTTGTGGCCCGGTGACACAGATCGGTTCCACCGCGTACATCACGAGCGGTGGCACCAACATCGGTTCTGTCAAGCAGTTCAAGGGCTGTGGCAAGAACTGGGCCTACACCTACGTGTGGGAGGGCTTCCGCAGCTCGCACAACAGCTGGTACGTCTGCACCTCCGTGGCCAAGGAGAAGCCGGGCAACGACGACCTCGTCGACCTGAACTGCACCAGCAACAAGGCCGACAACTGGTCCTCCGGTGCGAACACGCTCTCCGACTGCACGCACGCGGTCGGCAACATCCAGTGGGGCTCCAACGAGCCGATGGCCCGCACGAGCACCCGCTGCTGATGACTGCCGCCAGTTCCTAGCTGATCACGCTGTCCAACAGGGTGTCTCTACGCAGACCGGGTGTGCCGAGCAGTTCGGCCGCCCGGTCCGCGTGCTTTTCCATCCCTGCCTTGCCGAGCATCCGCCGCGCGACACCCTCGCCGTACCGGTCGCCGCGAGCGCTGGTGATCTCCAGGCAGCGCTCGGCGTCCTTTGCGGCCTGCTCCGGGTTTCCGATCGCCAGCAGCACTTCCGCGCGGCACAAAAGAGCCTGCCACTCGTCGTTGTGCTCACCCGTCGCCCGGCACAGCTCGATGCACTCGTCCAGCGCGGTCAAAGCCTCGTCCAGGCGGCCGAGCTTGAACAAAGCCTGACCCTGAGAAGCCAACGCATAGGCCGTGCCAGCCGCATCCTCGTCCTGCCGAGCAAACGCCAGGCTGTCGTTGGCCGCTTCCAAGGCCTGCTCATAACGTCCGGCAACCTGATGCACCTGGGCCAGCGCGGAGAGCGGAACCCGTTGCGCACCAGCGGGTCCGTGCTCCTCGATGAGCTTGACGGCCTGAGCGAGAGTGTCCGATGCCTGGTCGAGCTGGCCCAGTTCACGTTGGATCGTGCCGATTCCCGCGAGCGCACGACCCTGTCCGAACGGGTCGTCGGCCCGCGCCTGCAGCACTTCCTCCAGCTGAGCGCGAGCTGTCTCGAACGAGCCGATCCTGCGGTTCGCCGCGGACTGCACCAGAAGCGCGGTCTGCAACGCGGCCGAGGTGCCGATCGTGCGCGCAGCCTGAAGTGCGATCTGGCCGAGCTCGATCAGGTCGGCGACTCTGTCTTGTTTGAACAGATGCGGGTACAGCATGTGCGCGATGGCCAGGGCATGATCGGCCAGCGCGGGTTCGGTCATCGTGGAACGCGCCGCCGCCAGCAGGTTCTCGGCCTCGTCCGTCAGCCACTGCAACGGTTCGTCGAGGTCCTGCTGGGTGGCCGAGTTCGTCAGGGCGCCGTACGCGTGCGGCCGCAGTTTCTTCAACGCGGCGGTGAGAGTCTCGCGGTAGTGCGTCAACGCACGGGTCAGCGCGTCGTGCTTCTCGGAGTTGGGATGCTCGGCCCCGAAGAGCCGCAGCAGGTCGTGCACCCGATACCGCTCCGGCCCGCACGGTTCCACGAGCTTGGCGTCCACCAACGGATCCAGCACGCGATCCACGTCGTCCTGCCCGAGCAACGCCTGCGCGGTCGACTCGCTCACCGTCGGCACGTTGAGGCAGCACAACAGGATGAACGCCCTGGTGGACCGCTCGTCCAGCCCCTCGAAACTGAGCTGGAAGCTCGTCCGCACACCGAGGTCGTCGAAGTTCAGCTCGTCCAGCCGATGCCGCTGGTCCGCGAGCCTCTTCGCGAGTGTCGCCGTCGTCCAGTCCGGCCGTGACCGCAGCCGCGCGGCCGCGATCGTCAACGCGAGCGGCAGGTAGTCGCAGGCCCGGGCGACCTGCCGAGCCGCGTCGCCGTCGGAACCGAGCAGCCTGACCGCGTCCTCCTCGGCCAGCGGATCGAGCCGGACGTGCTGCGCGCTCAGCGTCGCGAGCATCCGGCGGCTGGTGATCAGCACGGTCGAGCCCGCCTCACCGGGCAGCAACGGGCCGACCTGAGCCGCGTCCACCGCGTTGTCCAGCAGGATCAGCACTTTGCGCCGGGCCAGCGTCGACCGGTACAACGCGGCGGCTTCCGACGTGTCCGTGGGCACGGCGAGAGGTGGCGTGCCGAGCGCGCGCAGGAACCGGCGCAGCACCTCGGCGGACGACAGCGGCGAACGGCCGGGCGTGGCGCCGTGCAGGTCCACGTACAGCTGACCGTCCGGGAAACGTTCGGCCATCGCGTGCGCCGCCGCGGTCGCGAGAGCGCTCTTGCCCTGCCCGCCAGGCCCGTGCACGGCGATCACGGTCTCCGCGGACCCGGTGATCAGCGAGATCTCGGCTCGCCGCCCGACGAACGGTTCCGGCGCCTTGGGCAGTTCGCGCGGCACGGCCGGGATGTCACCCTGCAGGATCGCCGCGTGCAGGTCCTTGAGCTCCTGCCCCGGATCGAGCCCGAGCTCGTCGGCCAGGTGCCGCCTGCCCTCGTCGTACACCCGCAGCGCGTCCGCCTGCCGTCCGCTGCGGTGCAACGCCACCATGAGCGCGCCGCGCAGCCGTTCCCTGGTCGGGTGTTCGGTGACGTACCCGGTCAGCTCGCCGGTGACCTCGTGGTGACGGCCTTCGGAGATCGCTTTGTCGACCCGTCGCTCGATCGCGGCGAGGCGCTCCTCCTCCAGCTGGTTCGCGAGCTGCGTGTTCGTCGTCAGCTCGGCCAGCGCCGGACCGCGCCAGTGACTCAGCGCCTCGTCCGGATCTTCGGCCTCGCGGAACAGCTGCAGGTCGAGCGACCGGTCCGGGATGTCGAGCCGGTAGCCCTGCCGCGACCACTCCAGCGAGACGCCCGGCAGGTCCTTGAGAGCCCGCCTGAGCTGCGACACGTGCACCTGCACGGCCTTGCGAGCACTGGCCGGCGGGTCGCCGTCCCACAAGATCGACATGAGGTGGTCGACGCTGACGGTCTGGCCGGCGTGCAGGAGCAGGAGAACCAGAACCTGGCGCGGCTGACCT
This sequence comes from Lentzea sp. NPDC006480, assembly GCF_040611995.1. NCBI lineage: Bacteria > Bacillati > Actinomycetota > Actinomycetes > Pseudonocardiales > Pseudonocardiaceae > Lentzea > Lentzea sp. NPDC006480. The sequence goes on along the minus strand of NZ_JBEXPJ010000053.1, from coordinate 9,566 downwards.
GCGGAGATGCGCACGTCCCGCCGCCCGTGCGTGACGAGCAGCGGCCCAAGCACCCCGAACCGAACGCCGTCCACGCAGGCAACGATATCCCGTCTATAACGGTGTTGCGGCCGCTACGCTCGGTGAGGTGACCATGCACCGGCTGCACATCAACGGTGAGATCCGCGAGGTCGAGGCCGACCCGGAGACCCCGCTGCTCTGGGTCCTGCGCGACCGCCTCGGCCTGACCGGCACGAAGTACGGCTGCGGCGTCGGTTTCTGCGGGGTGTGCACGTCCATAGTGGACGGCCAGGCCTTCAAGCCGTGTCAGCACACCGTGGCGGACATGGCCGAGCAGGACGTGCTGACCATCGAAGGCGTCGAGGACCACCCGGTGCAACGCGCGTGGCTGGACGAGGACGTCACGCAGTGCGGCTACTGCCAGCCCGGCCAGATCATGGCGACCATCGCGTTGCTGGCCAAGCACCCCGACCCGACCGACGAGGACATCGACGAGGCGTTGCGGGACAACATCTGCCGATGCGGCACCTATCCCAGGATCCGCAAGGCCATCAGGAACGCCGTGGCGCGGATGAAGGCCGAGGCGTGAACACTCCTATGGGAAATCCATTTGTGCGGATCGACGCCGAGTCCGGCCGGATCACGGTCACCGTCCCGGTGCCGGACACGGGGCAAGGTGTGCGCACCGCCGTCGCGATGATGGTCGCGGAGGAGCTGAGGGTCCCGGTCGAGAGCCTCGCGATCGAACAGGCGGAGGGCGACCCGGACACCTACGGCCCGCAGATGTCCGCCAACTCCAACACGATGCAGCGCGTCCACGAGCCGATCCGCACGGCCGCGGCCACTGTCCGCCACCTGCTGGTCAAGGCGGCCGCGCGCCGCTGGCAGGTCGCGGAGGCCGAATGCCGTGCAGTCGACGGTTTCGTGCGGCACGGCGACTCGCGGTTCAGCTATCGGGAACTGGCCGAGGAAGCTGCGACTCTCACGCCGGGCGAGGTCGAGCTGACACCGCGGGACGAGTGGCAGGTGCTCGGAAACCCGGCGGTCAAACGGGTGGACCAGGACGCGATCGTCACGGGCAGGCTCGCCTACGCCATCGACCAGGCGTCCGACCTGGTCGCGGTGATCGCCAGGCCGCCGTGGATCGGCGCAGCCCCAACGGATTTCGACGCCACCGACGTCCGCGACGCCGAAATCGTCCGGTTGGACAACGGCTTCGCGCTGCTGGCAGAGGACACCTACACCGCGATCAAGGCGCGCGAAAATCTCAAAACGTCCTGGCAGGGCGGTTTTCCGGACGCGGACAGCGACCAGTGGCTGGCGGAGCTCGAAGCCGCTTTGCCGACAGGAAATACGCCATCGGGTGAGTTCATCGAAAAGATCTTCGTCACCCCGATGCTCGCCCACGCGCCGATGGAACCCCCGACGGCGACGGCGAAAGTCGACGGCGACGCGGTGACGCTGTGGGCGCCGGTACAAGCTCCTGACCTGATGCGCAATCTTCTGGCAGAAGACTTCGCGACGGTGCGGGTGATCCCGACGCGAGCCGGTGGCGCGTTCGGGCGGAAGTTCGAGACCGACTTCGTCCTGGAAGCAGTCCAACTCGCACGGCACACCGGCAAGACGGTGAAAGTGCTGTGGACGAGAGACGACGACATCCAGCACGACTCGTACCGTCCATTGTCGGTCCATCGCGTACGAGCAACGGTCAACGACGAAGGACTACCCGTCTGGCGAGATCACGCCGTTTCCACCTGGCCTCTGTCGTCCATGCTGGATGCCACGAGCAACCCGCAGATGTTGAAGATGATGTCGGCCGGCAAGTATCCCTACGACGTACCGGGAGAGACGCACTTCGCCATCACGCCCCCACCGATCAGAACCGGGTTCTGGCGCAGTGTCTACGCAGGTCAGTTGGTTTATGCGGACGAGATGTTCCTGAGTGGCCTGGAGATGGCGCACAACCAGGTGGAACGCCGGTTGAGGCTGCTGGCCGACCAGCGGGTCAGAAAGGTTCTGGAAGCCGCTGCGGAAGCGCACGACGGCGAGCCACAAGCCGTTGCCTGCCATCGCGACTACGGATCGGTCATCGCGGTGATCGCTGAAACGAGGCACGACGGCCGTACGAAAATCACCGCGGCGGTCGACGTGGGCACCGCACTGCACCCGTCGGGTGTCCGCCAACAGGTCGAAGGCGCGATCATGGACGCCATCTCGGTGGCACAAGGCGCACGAATCACCGTCAGACAGGGAAAAGTCGTGCAAAAATCGTTCGGGGACTACCCGTGGGCGCGCATCGGCGACACACCCGAGATCGAGGTCGCCGTGGTGGCTTCGGACGCACCCGTGGGCGGATTGGGTGAGCTGGCGTACCCGGCTGCCGCAGCGGCACTCGGATTTCTTTCACGCTGAAAACAGAACAGGGATTTGCGGTAGCGTTCGTATTAGTGGGTCACCTCATTGGAGTAACGGCGGTGCCGCGATCATCCCGAGTCGGGCATCATCACCGTGCTCGACCATGTCGTAGAACGAGGGGTCTCGTGTGACCATCTTCCGTACCGGCCAGACCGGAGTGTGGTGGATGTACCTGGTGGCAGGTCACCTGCTGCTGGGTGTCTACTACCTGATTCCGGTCAGCCCTGCGGGGACAACGGGACAAACGGTGCGGGTGGTGCTCTACTGCACGATCAGCGCCTCGGCCGCGATCGCGACATTCTGGGGTGTCAGGCACAACCGGCCCCAATGGCGGCGGCCATGGGTGTTCCTCGCACTCAGCCAGGTCGTTTACGCGATGGCCGACCTCACGTTCTACACATCGCACTACGTCTTCCAGTACGACGTTTACCCCTCGTACGCGGACATCTTCTACCTCGGGCATTACCCGTTGATGGTCGCCGGGGTGATCCTGCTGATCCGCCGCCGCGCGCCGGGACTCGACCTGCCGAGCCTGCTCGACGCGGCCGTCCTGGCGGTCGTCGCGGGCATGGCTTCCTGGCTCTACGTGATCGGCCCGCAGGCGCGGCTCACGTCGCCGGCGCTGGTGAAGATGGCGTCGCTCGGCTACCCGATGATGGATCTCGCGCTCTTCGTGGTGGCACTGCGTTTAATCTTCGGCGCCGGTCCGCGGCCCCGCGCGTTCGTCCTGCTGACGGCGAACCTGCTGGGAATCCTCACCGCGGACACGATCTACGTGCTGCAGCGGCTCGACGGCAGCTACCACGCCGGCAACTTCCTCGACGCGATCTGGTTGTCCGCCAACCTGTGCATCGGTGCGGCGGCACTGCACCCGACGATGGCGCGCCTGGTGGACCGCGCGCACGTCCAGGACGTCGGCCTGTCCCGCGGCCGGATCATCGCGCTGTGCTCGGCCGCGCTCGCCGCGCCGGTGCTGATGCTGATCCACGACGTCGGCCAGTCGTCGCAGGACGTCCTGGTGATCGCGGCGGGCAGCGCGCTGCTGTCGCTGCTGATCATCGCGCGGCTCGCCGGACTCGTGGCGGACCAGCGCAAGCTCGCGATCACCGACAGCCTGACCGGGTTGCACACCCGCAGGTTCTTCGAAGCCCAGCTGCCGTTGGAGATCGCTCGCGCGCGCCGCAACGACGGTTCCGTCGCGGTGTTCATCATCGACGTGGACCGCTTCAAGTCGATCAACGACAACTACGGCCACCCGGCGGGCGACGACGTGCTGATGGAGGTCGCGGGCCGGCTGCGCGCGGCGTCCCGGTCGGGTGAGGTGCTGGCGCGGTACGGCGGCGAGGAGTTCGCGCTGCTGGTGCCGGACGCCGGCCCCGGCCGGTTGTCCGTGATCGCGAACCGGCTGCGTGAACGGGTGGCGGAGAAGCCGATTCCGGTCAACGCGGGCAACGACGACATCCCGTTGTCGGTGACCGTGTCCGTCGGTTCGGCGAGCTTCCCGACACACGGCGACGGCCCGGACGACATCGTGGTGATCGCGGACCGCGCGCTGTACGCGGCGAAGGCGGCCGGGCGGAACCGGATCGCGGTCGGCCCGGAGCCGTTGCCCGCGGTCGATCCCGACACCGACGGCGCGATGGCGGAGTTCCTCTGCCAGGTCGCCGACCGGGTGGACGGGTGGCTGCACCGCTACGACCACAGCCGTTCGGTGTCGCGCTGGGCCGGCGTGGCGGCGGGGGAGTTCGGGCTCGACGCGCCGACCATCAGGATCACGCAGCTCGCCGGGCGCCTGCACGACATCGGCAAGGTCATCATTCCCGAGGTGGTGCTGACCAAGCCGGGCGCGTTGTCGGAGGAGGAGTGGCGGTTGCTGCGGCAACATCCCGACTTCGGCTACCGGCTCGCGCGGATGGTGCCGGGGTTCGCGGGCGTGGCGCACGTGATCAGGCAGCAGCACGAACGCTACGACGGCGACGGCTACCCGGACGGCCTGCGCGGCGCGGACATCCGGGCCGAGGCGCGCATCCTGTCCGTGTGCGTGGCTTGGGCCGCGATGCGGTCGAATCGTCCACACCAGACCGCACTGGACGAGAACCGGGCGCGGCGCGAACTGTGGGCCGGCCGCGGTGAGCAGTTCGACCCGGACGTCGTGGACCTCTTCCTGGATCTCCACACGCAGGGCAGCATCGGAACGTTGCGTCCGTCCGGATTGTCCGTTCAGGAGGCTGGTTTTCCGGCGGACTTCAGACCTTGATCACCTGGTGATGGCATGCTCTGCGCCATGAGCACGGAGTACGCCATCCCCGCAGAGGTGCCGAGCCCGGAACGTCCGGCGCCACCGGGAGGGCCGCTGGGGAAGTGGCTGCTCGCCGACCGAGTGGCACCGTCCGGTCCGGAGAGCGCCGAGTCGCACGCCAAGCCGCACGCGTGGTGGAAGGTCATGACGCTCACCGGCGTCGACTACTTCTCCACGCTGTCGTACCTGCCGGGTATCGCGGCCCTGGCGGCCGGCGCGCTGTCCCCGCTGGCGACGTTGCTCATCGTGGCGCTGACGCTGCTGGGCATGTTGCCGATGTACCGGCGGGTGGCGCGGGAGAGCCCGAACGGCCAGGGCTCGGTGGCGATGCTGGAGGACCTGCTGCCGTTCTGGCGCGGCAAGATCTTCGTGCTGGTGCTGCTCGGGTTCGTGGCGACCTCGTGGATCATCACGATCACGCTGTCCGCGGCCGACGCGTCCGTGCACGCGCTGGAGAACCCGTACGTTCCGGAGTCGTTGCACGGCTCCGAGATGATTCTGACGATCGTGCTGCTGCTGATTCTCGGCGGCGTGTTCCTGATGGGCTTCAGCGAGGCCGTGGGCGTCGCGATCCCGTTGGTGGCGGTGTTCCTGGTCCTGAACGCCGTGGTGGCCGTGGTGGGGCTCGTGGACGTCTTCGCGACGCCGGATGCCCTGGACCGCTGGATCTCCGCGCTGGGTGCGCACGGGGGCGGGTTCTTCGGCGTGGTCGGCCCGGCGATCTTGGCGTTTCCGTTGCTGGTGCTCGGTTTGTCCGGCTTCGAGACCGGTGTGTCGATGATGCCGCTGGTCGCCGCCGACGGGAAGACGCCGGAGGAGCGGCTGGAGAGCCGGGTGCGCAACACCCGCAAGCTGCTGACGACCGCCGCGTTGATCATGTCGGTGTACCTGATCGCGACGTCGTTCATCACGACCGTGCTGGTGCCGCAGGACAAGTTCGCTCCTGGTGGCCCGGCGAACGGTCGTGCGCTGGCCTACTTGGCGCACGAGCTGCTCGGCGAGGTGTTCGGCACCGTTTACGACATCTCGAGCATCCTGATCCTGTGGTTCGCGGGCGCGTCCGCGATGGCCGGCCTGATCAACATCGTGCCGCGCTACCTGCCTTCCTACGGCATGGCACCGGAATGGGGCCGCGCGGTCCGTCCGGTCGTGATCGTCTACACGCTCATCTGCATCATCATCACGATCATCTTCAAGGCCGACGTGAACGCACAGGCCGGCGCGTACGCCACCGGAATCCTGGCGATGATGGTGTCGGGTTCGTTCGCCGTCACCGTGTCCGCGTGGCGCAAGAAGCAGCGCGGCGCCACGATCGGCTTCACCGTGCTGACGCTGGTGCTGCTGTACGCGCTGGTGGAGAACGTGATCGAGAAGCCGGACGGCATCACCATCTCGTTCTTCTTCATCATCGGCATCGTGGCGATCTCGTTGGTGTCGCGGATTTCCCGCACCACCGAGCTGCGCGTCGACAAGATCAAGTTCGACGAGAAGGCGCGCGACTTCATCACCTACACCATCGAGAACGACGGCCGGATCACGTTGATCGCGAACCGCCGCCAGGACGGCGACAAGGCGGAGTACGACGAGAAGGAGACCGAGCAGCGCGGGATCAACCCCGTGCCGGGCAGCGCGGACGTGATCTTCCTGGAGATCGACATCGTCGACCCGTCGGCGTTCAGCAACGTGTTGTGCGTCCAGGGTGTCGAGGTGGACGGCCATCGCATCCTGCGCGCCTCCGCCCCCGCCGCGCCGAACGCGATCGCGGCGATCCTGCTGGCGTTGCGCGACTCGACCGGCGTGATCCCGCACGCGCACTTCGAATGGTCGGAAGGAAACCCGCTCGGCCACCTCTTCCGCTACCTGATCCTGGGCCGTGGAGATACGCCTCCGGTCGTACGCGAGATCATCCGCTCGGCTGAGTCGGATCCTTCCCGACGGCCACGCGTGCACGTCGGATAGCTGCCAGACTTCCCCACGTGCGTACGTCTGCTGGGGAAGGACGATATGTATCGGAAGTTGTTGGTATTCGGGGTTTCTGTTGTTCTGGTGGCAGCGGGGGTCGTGCCCGCTGCCGCGTCTGCCGGCGATCGCCCGGTGCGGTCGTGTGCGGATCTGGTGCGCACGTTCGACGTGCCTTCCGCGCGGACTCAGGTGACGTCGGCAGTGGTCGTTGCCGGTACGCCTGAGTTCTGCGATGTGCGCGGGACGATCGAGCCGCACGTGGGTTTCCAGCTGAAGCTGCCCACACACGGTTATCAGGGCCGCTATCTGCAGTACGGGTGTGGCGGGTTCTGCGGGATGATCGATGACCCGGCCTTTCCGCAGAAGTGCGGGCCGGCGTTCGGTGATGCCGCGGTGGCCGCGACCGACGACGGCCACCAGGTCCCGCCGCCGGGGTTCGACACCACCTGGGCCGCTGATGACCAGAAGGCCCGTGACGATCTCTTCTACCGCGCACCGCACGTGCTGTCGAAGGTCTCTCGGGCTGTGATCAAGGCTTTCTACGGCAAGGCGCCTTCTCGGTCCTACTTCAACGGCTGCTCGAACGGTGGCCGTGAGGGACTGCTGCTGGCGCAGCGCTACCCGCACGACTTCGACGGGATCATCGCGTCGGCACCGGCCGCGTACTACACCGCGTTGATCGGGTATCAGGCGTGGATCGCGCGGAACTCCATCCCGAACGAGAAGATCTTCGTGTTGCACAACGCGGTGATCGCGTCCTGTGACGGGCTCGACGGGTTGGTGGACGGGCAGATCGAGGATCCGCGGCTGTGTTCCTTTGATCCTGGCACGTTGGCCGGGCAGCTGACTCCGGATGAGATCGCTCGTGTGCGCCGCCTCTACGCCGGACCGTCCGATGGCGGTGTCCGGCTCTACCCCGGCGGCCAGGCCTACGGGTCGGAGATCTCGTGGACGTTCTGGCTCAACCCGTATCCGGGGTTCGGCCGGGGCTTCGCCGCCGAGTTGGCGGACAACGCGCTGAAGCACCTCGTGTACCCGATCGGGAAGCCTGGTTCGTCGCTGGAGTCGTTCGAGTTCACGGTGCGCGAGTTCCGGCGGCTGGTGCCGGAGACCGTGAAGGCGAACTCCTTGTCGCTGGACCTCTCCGAGTTCCGGCGTGCGGGCGGCAAGCTGATCATCTGGCACGGCGCGGACGACCAGGCCATCCCGTTCGAGGGCACGCTCGACTACTGGCAGCGCTTGACCGGTGGCCGTTCCTCGGACTGGGCGCGGCTGTTCGTCGTACCGTCGATGTGGCACTGCGGAGGCGGTGACACGCTGACCGAGTTCGACCCGTTCCACGCGCTGGTCTCGTGGGTCGAGGGTGGTGCCGCGCCTTCGCGGGTGATCGCTTCCGGTCGTGACGCCGCGGGCAACGTGGTGCGGACGCGGCCGGTGTTCCCGTATCCGTTGCGGGCTCGCTATGTCGGCTCGGGTTCTGTCGACGACGCTGCGAACTTCGTTGCCGCGCCTGGGTTCGGGTTCTCGGATCGGATCCGGTGGGCCGGTGAGGACCTGTACCACCGGCCCGGACCTGTTGCGCCCTAACGGAACTTGTCGATGGCGGCGGCGATGGCCTGGTCCATGCTGTTGCCCTCCATGATGAGGTGCCCGGCGTCGTTCAGGATCACCAGTTCGGCGTCGGGCCACCTCTTCGCGATCTCCCACGCGGTGCGCAGCGGTCCGCCGAAGTCGTTGCGGCCGTGGATGAGGATGCCCGGGATGCCCTTGAGCCGGTGGAGGTTGTCGAAGATGTAGGTCGGCTCCAGGAAGCAGTCCTGGCCCCAGTAGTGGGTGACGGTGCGGGCCAGCTGGTAGCGCGTCACCGGGTCCGCGTACCGGGTGCCCTCGAAGTCGTTGTCGCCGCCGGTGATGGTGGAGAGGTCCCACTTGTTCCAGTCCCACGCGGCCTTCTCGCGTACTTCCGGGTCTTCCGAGTTGAGCAGCTTGTTGTAGGCGAGGGCCAGGTTGCCGTCGCGGTCTTCCTCCGGGACGCCGTTCTGGAAGGCTTCGAAGTAGTCCGGGAAGAAGAGCCCCAGGCCACGGGTGATCCATTCGAGCTCTTCCGGGCGGCCTGCCGTCACCGCGGGGATGATGATCTCGCTGACGCGGTGCGGGTGCTGGATGGCGTAGGCGAGGGCCAGGGTCGAACCCCAGGAACCGCCTTCTACCAGCCATTTTTCTATGTTCAGGTGTTCGCGGAGTTTTTCGGCGTCGTCTATCAGGTGCTGGGTGGTGTTGAGCGACATGTCGGTTTGCGGGTCACTGGCCGGCGGGGTGCTTTTGCCGGACCCGCGTTGGGACCAGAGGACCAGCTTCCAGTGATCCGGGTCGAAGTCCTGGCGCCATCGGGTGTTGAGGCCGGAGCCTGGACCGCCGTGGAAGACGACTGCGGGCTTGCCGTCGGGGTTGCCGCTCACCTCGTAGTGGATTCGCTGGCCGTCGCCTACGTCGAGCATGCCCTGGTCGTAGGGCTCCACCTGTGGGTACATGGGGTGGAGGGTATTGAGGGTTGCTGGTTGGTCGCGCCTCAGTTTTGGGTGCGCTGTCGCGCGGGGGGCGGGCGGTCGGGTCGCCTTGCGTTGTTGGTCGCGTTTTAGAGAAATTAGACGAGCGTTGGTTGCGTCATCGCCGCTTCGCGACGATAGCGATTGGGCTTGACTTCGGGGCCCTTGCGAGGCGCTCTGTCGGGCGGAAAAGGGCGGATGCTTCGCACCCGTCCGATCCGCGAAACGGTAGCACCTCGCACCCGAAGTCAAGCCCAATCGCAGTCGTACGTGGGCATGTTGGCACCGTCGGTTTCAGCCATTACCGCTACTCATGCGGGCATCAGGCCTGTCCGGCTCGCTTC